>CAZDNZ010000001.1:0-815 GCA_964506925.1 uncultured Pseudomonadales bacterium
TTGTATCGTAATATCGTCAATAATAAAATCAATAACGTTTGTGAAGCCCGAGAATCTCCAATTATCCAAGTTGTAACCCGACATGTTTCTATTAAACACGCTATATTGCGTCTGGTAGGCAGTGCTTTCACTCTTCGACATTCTAAATATGACAAATCCTCTTGATGGGTGTGCGCGGAATGCGAACTCTATACGATGCCAGCCGTTGTCCGTTGGTGTAAAGCTACCTACAAATGAGCTATCCAGATACACATTTACACTATTCTGCACGTGTCTTGTGCGAACAATTTCCGTAGAACCAGATCGCCAACGTATATCCGTTGGTTGAGAAAATGCGAAATTAATAGGAAAAAAGTTGAAGCGAACAAAGGCAGTAGGCCAAGAGCCGTTTAATTGCCAAGAGGTAGCATATGATGCGCTAGGACCCGTAGTATCAGTCGCTCTGAATCCAGGATTGCTATATCTACTGCTGTTCCAACTTTCAGCAAAGTTCCCGTTAATATCCGTATAATTTCTCAAAGAGCGACTATTAAAGCTTTCTGCGTAGACTAGGCTCATGAATACACCACCACAACTGTTAGATCGGCACCTGGGACCGATGCCCCCACGCTGTCTATAATGCAGGTCATTAACTGGTCATTAGGCCAAGTTGTCACATTAAGCGTCGTGCTTTCGTCAGAGTTCATACTATCAGGTATATCGGGCTTGTCACTGTTGCTGGCAAAGATCGTAGAGCCGTTGATAGTCACATCGACGCGAATTGTACCCCCCGAAGGTGGCGTTTCTGCTCTGGCATATACCTTTTCTAAGGTACG
>CAZDNZ010000001.1:825-25084 GCA_964506925.1 uncultured Pseudomonadales bacterium
TGATCCAGTCAGGTTCGGTATCTTCAATGGGTAATTTCCCGCAGAAACATCCCCTGTTATAGTAAAAACAACCTGTTGCTTAGGGGGCGTATAATCACCCGTATTGATACTTGTCACAACGCTTACCTGATTACCACCCTCTTCGGTTATTGTCTGTGTCGTAAAACCATTTGCTAGCCAAAATGAGGGTGGTGAGGGGTTTGTACCAGTTACATCCGTAACAACGTTTTGGTCTTTGACGCCGAATATCTGAACGACAGAGCCAGCAACCCAAGACTCACCAGAGTTTAAAGCAAGAATATCAATCTCATTGATCGAGGATGTGTTATCCCAACCGATAATTCCATGAAATGGACCAGTGATATTCCCTGAGTTCCCATCATAGCGGTATGAGAAATATTCGATTAATTTATCTTTATCCCCCGTGTAATTCCGTATGATGAGTTCAAATTGACCAAACTTGCCGTTGCTTCCCGTAGTGTTAAATCTCGGTGATGGCACCCCTGAACTAGAAGGACCAGTGCTATAATTGGCAAAAACTCTCACACTACGGTAATTCCCATCCGTATTGTCGCCGTTCAGGTATATAACGCTCGCTCCGTTATTGTCAGTGACTTCGCCATAACCTCGAATAATTAATTCATCGTAATCCTGAGAGATACCTGGGAAGTTGAACGATCCGTTTGCAGATAATTCCTTTGTGTGCAATAATGTCTCGGTTCTCATATTGGACTTTGTTACAACAAGGGGTGCTTCACCACTGTTCCCCGACGATCCGCTTGTGGTATCCCCACCATTGAGCAGTACCCAATTAGAATTACCGAGGTACATATAAACTGCTTGTCCACTTTGATGCACATGTAGCGAACCAATTCCAAAACCAGATGCTTCTGTCTGACCACTGTTCGGGGAACCAGAGCCAGAGAAGTTATTACGAGGTCCAGGGTTATTCAGGAAGTATCGGAAGTCATACCCGTTCCATTTATCGCGCTCTACAACCCTTGTCTGACCATTGTAGAGGCGAAAAATTCCGGCTGGAATACCTCTTGGGGGAGATTTTAAGGCTATCTCTTGAACGTCAGTTAGATCAAGTGGGATGGCTAAATGCTGGCTGACGCTCGTAATAACATCAAATGTACCAGAATTATTTAAGTATATAGCGACCAAACGATGATGAGATGTAGTTGACGGTATATAACTCGTCAAGTCTACACGCACATCGCCAACGTTTTTTACCGTTCGCTCGTGGTCTACGTAAAAGTAGGGGTATATATAAACACTCTTGCTGTCCCCTATAGCCTTTGCCAATAAGCGCGTATTCGTCTCGGTGGTATATATATCGACAATCTGAGCCTTAGCGGGATTTATGTCATTTATATTCCGACCCTGTGCTGAAAATGCGGGTTCGGATACTCCTTTTATATACAAAACTTGATTTTTAGAATAACAATCTACGGCTAAGCCCCATGCGCTCTCATCAATAGGTATCGGTGAACTACCATCGTATATTGCTATCGTAGAAGGTGAAAAATTATCAGCACGGACGTAGTAGAAAAACCTGTTGCCTACTCGATAACCTATCTCTCGTTGCTCATTGCCGATAAAATATACTTCCGTCTTACCAAAAGCGTTTGAAATTTGATGAGATAAAAGACCTTTATTCATCCTAAATGACCCAATTGTTTTCCCAAAATGACAGGTTTGATATATCTGAGTTTCTAGGGTATCTTGTGTAAAAGTTCAAGCCCCCATCCTCACTATATAGTATATCAGTTCCGTCAGTCGTTATGATAATTTGTGTCCAGTTCGATGGATTTACGAAAACACCTTTGGGTGTATTGGTCGTCAGCGAACCCACGTTTGTAAATACAGACCATATCAAACCGCTACTATCACTCCTAGCCAACTTATAATCCATGCCGAACAATCCCAAGAAATAAACAGTATCCTCTTTTGTTCTCGGTATCGCTATGCTATGTTCACTTATCGCTAAACCGTCTGTTGATCCATCATTGGGCGTCCTATTAAAACCGTCTTTGAATAAAGTTGTTTCTGTCGAGTACCATACCTCATCGGTTGAGTTTGTAGCCCATATCGCAATAGCATCAGGGGATGTATATGCTAATGGTGTACCGCCGTTAGTTTGTAAAATAGAATCATCATCTGATAGATATGCAATATTGTCTCTATAATTGACAGATGTACCTATCTGATCTTGTGGACGATTATTACCAGCAGAAAGATTAAATATGCTGGCATTACTGCCGTATTCCGTACTGTAGGCGTATTTGCCCGATGGTGTATCTTCGGTGTAGACATAGCATTCGTCAACACGAGCCTCGCCTGATCCACCACCAAAGGTGTTGGAAAGAAAGCCAACTTGGAAAGCAACGCTTCGGACATTGGGCACCTGTGAAAATTCCAGATCATACTCAATCCATTTTTTGAGGTTTGAATTTCCTTCTGCGTAAGTACCGAAATTTTTTGTAGATAGCACGCTACTGCTTGAATCTAGCAATATGGCTCTAAACCGTACTTGACCCGAATTATTGTTGAAATTCTCGCATTTTAACCAAGATGCCCCGCTAAGACCATGAACGGTTTTATCCTCATCAAAAGAAAACGTGACAAATGTTTGGTACGACAAATTTATACCTGGTTGAAGCGGTGGGAAATTTTGCACGGCACGTACCGCGTTTTCCCCGACATAACCATATGCAGCAACGCCGATTGAACCTGGATATAGTGTTTTGTTGTGACCACCCACCCAACCAGGAACCTCGTCATCGACATCAGGAACACTTGTGTTTTCGTAATCCGCACCGTCGAAACCAGCAAAGAAGTTTTCGCGACCAGCAAAGCCATAATCCGTCGTCATAAATATATGCACAACACCAGGAGCGTCACCTACTTTTATCCGATTCCATCGGCCTGATAACTGAATAGTGTTTTTCCAGATTAAGCCCCGAACAGTTGGTTTATAATATATCAATGAGTTATCAGTATCCGAATTGTAAGTCAGCGCATATATCCCCGTTCCGTAAAAATCAAAGCAAAAATCTATAGGGACCCCTTGTGTAGGGTTGATATTATGCGATAAACCATAGCTCGGCTTGGCAATATCTTCGGTTATTACCAGATTTTCATTTGTCCGACTGATGCTTACAATCGTAGAACCACTATGAGCGCCACTTATAGGGGGATTTGACGTATCACGGGGTCTTGGGTTATCGGGGTCCTCTTCCTGATTGTTTCCGGTAGGGGGTAGTGGTGTATTCGGAGTGGGTAAACCCAAACCCTCTAAATCTAAATAATCTGCAGGGTCTACACTAAAACCAGGATCACCCGGATCAAGATCACCAAAATCAAAACTACCTAAGCCAGGTGCCTGTTCCTCATATGTCTGATAAATACCCCGATCAAGCTCCTCTACCAGATTAATCGTAATTTCCTTAATCGGTCCACTTTTTTTATTGGAATAGTTTATCTCCGAATTTTGCAGGTAAAAATAAGTCGAATCTGTGAAAGTCCTTTGGGGAACAGTGGTGGTAGAGGGTATTGTAACCGTGTAACGCTGCGAACCATGCGGTATTAACCAATCATAGGAACCAACAAGGCGTAATCTCATGCGCCAGAAAGGGTTGTTTTCTGCAAAGTGAGTCTGGCATCTAATGCTTAATTCCGAAGAACTATCCTTAAAGTCCAAATCTGCCTTTAATACCTGCCTATTGTATTCGTTTCTCTGTGGTGCTTCTGTCGGGACTTTGGCAGGGCAGTATGACAAAAGGACAAGTACATCGTCGGATTCCGTCTGATAAGAACCCCCGTATGCCACCATTCGGCCTATCTGTTGGGGGTGTTCTTTTGCTATTTCATCTATCGCGACTAAATCTTGCTGCTCTATGTCAAATATTGTGAGTAAGTCAGCACGGTCTGTATCGCTCAGATATTGACCTGATCTGTCAAAATGAATACCACCTTCGGGTCTTTCATTCATCCATGCGTTAATCGCGAATTGAAGGCTCTCTAAGGTATCGTAAGCGCTTTGCTTGACTGTACCGAAGGAATCTATACGATAATCATTTGATGTATCGAATATCGCGATGGGTGCAATATTGCTTAGAGAACAAAGTTGAGTGGCGATTAGAGAAAAAGCTCTCCATATCGTAAGGTCTTTTACTTCACCGTATTTATCGGGCGTACCAGTGGGGGGTATCATAGCAATTGTGCCGAGTCCCACTCTGGTTATGTATTGGACCGTACTCTCTAATGTAATACCTGCTGTCTTTACATAACCACGTCGCTCTTTTACCAGAACACTATTTCTCTCAGGGACGATCCTACCTATAAATTTGACATTGTTTTCGGTCTCATCTTGGTTTATGTCAAATACACATACGAGTTGCTGATATGCCCATTGTTCGGGGATATAATGCGTTTTTATTTCGCATGTCCCACCCCTGCCTAACTCGTATGAAAATCGCGATGATTCTATTTCTATCAAGTTGAGAGTTGATTCGTTTATGTCTTCTGCAAGAACAAAAACAGGGCATGTGTAAAAACCATCTACGCCATTGCTATCCGTCATCGTTAACCTGAGCCAATATACACCCTCTGATGTATAAGTCAACGTGCTATCGGATAGGCTAAATGTAGAATCTAAATTGTTCGTTATTGTCGGATTGGTTACATTTCCATTTCCATCATTGAGCGAAACACTACTCAAAGCGGCACCTGATGTCGGCACAACTACGTTTGTAACAAAGTCGATAGATGCTGAACCCGAAGATAGTTGAACAACATAAGCCTGTTGCGGAATACGGTCTTGCTCATCTGTGCCAGCACCTACAAAAGGAGGTATCTGTTCAAAACTCTGGTCGAAGTCGAAACGGATGGTTTCACCGACCACATAGGGGTATTTCGGCAGGAGAGGAACATCCCGAATAACCCATATAAAGTCATTATCTTGAATATTCGCAGATGTAGCATTTATATATAAGGTCGATCCGCTTATCGGTTTCCTGACTCTGGTCCGCAAATAGGCCGAATTTTTGGAAGATGTTCTGGATACAAGCACTAAAAATCCCGTTAAAACATCGCCCGTCTGACCCGTAATATTGTCTATTGTAATTTCGCCCAATATGTCATCGAAACCAGACTGATTGACCTGGGCGCTGATTACGACATCGTTTGGGTTCATAACCGCGTATTGCTTATATTGGCTTCCTGATCGAGCTTGTGATTTTTCTTGCGACGTAACCGCAGTTATACGAAATGCCATTATATTATCTCTACGTACATGAATCTAATTGTATAACCAATAGCCCAAAAATAATCATTTTCCCAATCTCTACCACCAATTTTCGGCAATATCATCAGGGCGTTACAATCGACATAATCATCATCACGGAAACGCCGAGTTCTAACCGTTACATTCCCGCTACGCCCATTTGAGCAATAATCCGTGCTTAGCTTGGAATCTAGGCTATATAACATGGGTGAAATTCTAAACTCAAAGTAGGCAAATCCTTCATCACGAACTGTCGCGCCAATGGAGATAATTTCTTCACCGTTTTCCCACGTTGAGAGTGTTTGTACTTCTCCCATTTCATAACCGTCTGTATCGGTAATGGCCTCAAAATCGGTATATCCCGCTTTATTGTTGTGACCTGCCGCTATTCGTATGTTATTGCTCATCGGGTTAAATCCCTATGCGTTTCTATCCAAGTAGAGGGTATTCTGTTGTAATCTGAGACAGAACTTAGGAAAATCCGCATAACCGAATCATTCCCTTTTTGTACACCCCGTCCTACCGCGTCGGCTAGTTCTTCAGGTGATAATCCAGAACCATCTATATTCACATTGTTCTGTACACTTACGGATGATCCACCAGAACCGCCCATTATATCCCTCGCTTGCTGTAAAAGTTTCAGTCGCGCCGCCTCTTTCGCCTCTTCGCCCATCATGATAAGCTCTAATTCTTTTTCTATCGAATCTCTTAAAACTTGCAATCTCGTTTGATAGGCTTGGTGTTCTAGGCGTATCGCCTTCTGATGGTATTCGGTTGCGTCGTCTAGTGCGCGTTGCTGAGCCTGACGACTATCCCTGAGTTCTCTATTATAACGTATCTTTAAATCCTGCTGTGCTTCGCGATATGCAATCATTCTTTCGCGACGTTTTATTTCAAAGTCACGTTGCATATCTTGTAGTTCGACTTGTCGCTGTCTTACCTTTTCCTCTTGTTCAATGCCAAAGTCCTCTTGCTCTGACTCTATGTTGTTTCTAGCATCACGCATGATCTCAAAGATTCTACGGAAGTCGAATTCTAAGAGGGCCTTATCGCGCTCTTGACGTGCTTTTTCTAAAATCTCTTTTAACTTATCGACATGCTTACGGTAATCTTCTACTTCTTTCCTTAAGTATTCTTGGCGTTCTTCTAGCACAGCGTCTTGTAACTCACGCTCTTGCTTCGCAAAATCTCTCTTTAGGTCGCGCTGCGCGTCTTTACGACTGTCTTTTAGACTCTGTAATGCTTTTTCGGCGGCTTCCTTCGCTCGTTTCGCTATCTCTATTTGTTTTTCCGCATAATCTTCATTTATATCAGCTAGTTTTTTCAGATGTGAGTCCTCAGCCGATTCCGTGTCCTCATTATATTTTTTTACCGCATCTATGAGTTTATCGACCTGTTCATCTGTGACATCCATTGATTCTTTTAATCTATCAAAGGCGCTTACTACTTCATCTATATCTTCAGACGTGTCTGATCCAGCCTTCCCTAGTAGTCCTAACGAGTCGGCAGTCCCCGTCGCTAAATCTGCAATTTTTCTGTTATAAAAATCTATTATATCATCAGCACCGCCTTCGGGACCTTCACCGAATGAACCCCGACCCGCATTAAATTCATCTAAGCTCTCGATGGAAGCATTCAAGGTCTCTATTGCGTCGTTGAACTCATCTTGCCTCCCGATAAAAAACCCCAGGGTGTTTGCTAAATAAACAAGCTGTTTGGCGAATTCTAAAAGGAACCTAGATACTCCGAGTACAGCTGTTAAAAAAATATTGCTCAGTATATGCCCCAATAAGTGAAAGTCTCTAATTAACGCTATAACTACAGAAACGAGACCCGTTAATATTATAGTTAAAGATTCAAGCGTGTGTTCCAGAGGTGTCTTTTTGCCCGACTCCTTTCTCTCTTTGTCAATAATTCTATTTAGTTGCAGTACAGCGCTAGCTAAATTGTCATTTTCCCTGGCCTCGTTTATCAAATTCGCTATATCGCGTGTTGGGATTTTTAAGTCAAACTTTTGTTTTATCTCACCAGCGCTGAGTTTTTCCAAGTCATCGACACTTGCTCTTAAACCATCATCCACATGAGATAACAGATCGCCGAATATATCCATTTGTGCGGCAAATTTCATTATCTCATTTCCCATAATCGTACCCGCCGCTAGAGATGCACCCGTGACTCCCACTCTTACAGAAGGCATTTTAGCAAAGGTTTTCATTCCGGCACCGAGATTATTTCCGGTAAAAAGATTGAAAAAACCAGCAACGCCGCGCTGCTGACCTAATGCGGCTGCACCCGACATAGCGGCTGTTAGGGCAGTTATACCGAGAGTGAGTGATCCTATTGTGCCGATAAACTTTATAAGTTCAGGTTCTTCCATTATGAGTTGATTTAGAAAGTTACTAAAATCTTTCGATATATCGTTTATAGATTCCTCAATCGGAGCCATTCCGACAGCCCCTAAGAGTTTGAAAGAACTTTGTAACTGTTCTACACCTCGGATACCCGTTTCGCCCAATTCCTTCAATTTATCCTCGGTGATACCGATCTGACCGAGGTATTGAGATAAACCTTGCAACGCCGCCTCTGGTCCTGCCCTGAAAAGTTCCGTTAGCTGTTCTCTAGTTACAGGTAACTCGAAACGACGAATCAGTGACTCTTCATCGCCAGCTAGAAATTCTTGCAAAGCGATACGTGCGCCGCCTACACCTTGCTCAGGACTTAATGTACCTAGTTGCTCTGAAATGAGCAAGACCTGTCGCATAACCGATTGCATAGACGCCCCTGTTTGATTAGAAGTGGCGCGAACAATAGGAAGAAATTCACGGAACGCTTGTATAGTCTCAAATATAGGACGATTGAACTCTTGGGAAAACTGATTCGCCTGAACCATAAACTGTTCAAACTCATCATCCGTTGGTAACATGACGCGGGTTGTCTCTTGCAGTCTCCTTAACTCATTCGATGTATTTAAGCCCCTCTGGACCGCCATCGAACCACCGACCATTGTCGCTAGATTTATCAGCCCTTCATTGATACTCTGTTGTCGCTGTAGTAGTCTGTTGTTTCTTTCTTCAGCGTCCGCCCTTTTCTTCACTTGCATTAACAAGCGACGCTCTAAGGCAATACGCTCTTGTATTATCTGATTTTGTTTCTGCTCAATATTAAGAGCAATTTTGTCGCCCGTGTCTGTGTCGCCAGAAGAAAAAGCAGACCTCATTGATTTCTGCTGACCCTCTATCTGACTCTTTAGTTTGGATATTCTAATACGGGACCTGTCAATTTGAGCGTCCATCTTCCGCATTGTATTATCGGATAGCTTGATGAGCGACTCGCCAAAATTGCTAGAGGATGTCTGAGATTCTTGAAATGTCTTTTCAAGGGTAATAAACTGGCGTCTAACCTTGCTTACAGATTGCTCAAGATCAGAAGGGTCTAATGAAATTTTTACCTGAATGTCGTCTGCACTAGGATTCATTTATTTCCCACCTACTCGGATAACCCCTGGAGCAGGGGCCATTTGACCTCTTCTTTTAACAAGCCGTTCTTCATGTCTTTCTTGCTTAGACTTTAGCGCTTGTTCATAGGCTTGTTTCATATAATTATCTTGAACCCTCTTTGTCAGTTCGCCTTTGTGATTTTTAGCAAGTTCATAATAAAGGGATTCTATTTCAGACTTCAGATGTGAACCTACTATATGAACCGCTTCATCAAAATGATAGCATAAGAGACCCCATTCTCCATGCAAGCCTGATTCTCGACTAGCCATTTCTGAAACGCGCATGTATTCGCTTGGGGTAATTCCAAACGCCTTACTGCGATTCCAGAGGTCCATCACCCGTCTTTTGTTGATGAAAAAAGTCTACAAAGGGTTTGATGCCTTTGCTGCTCCAATCTGATAGGACCGACAAATCCTCATCTTCAAGTTCTTCGAGTGCTATTTGTTCGTCGGTTTCCAAGTCTTCGAGATTATTAACAACCTGTGGGTAGATAATCATCTCTTTAGCCAGTAGTTCAAAGTATTCCCGAACAGCACGCATGTTTTCGCGGTATTCTTGTGGAGTTGTTTTCTTGCCACGAAGAACTTGCGATACATCGACCTCGCTGCTGGCAAAGTATTTCAGCAGGGTATTCGGAACCTTATCCGAACGCAAAATAGCACTCTGGCTGGCGGGGCGTATGGTAACAGAAAGCCCTGAAGGGAGAACAATGTCCATTCCCTCTTCATAGGCTTGTTTTCTATAGCTTCTATAGCTACGAACGTCGATCATTATACGTCGCTCCAAGCACCACCACTGGTATCAAAATAAGGATCAGGGAAGGCGTCTTCGGTCACACTTGTTGCACTCGCATATTCAATTTTGAATATCGGAACGGGACGACTAAGGTTATCAACATAGTTCGAGTTACGGTACGCACGAATATTAACCGAGGGCATAATGATGCTATTGTCGCTTATAGACCAAGAGATATTGCCCGAAACCGTGCATACAGGGGCAAATAGGACAACAACGCCACCATCTGCGAGGTCTGCTAACATCTTCAGACCAAAATAAGGGAAAATCTTGTTAACTGGTGTACCGAACGTTCTGACTTCGCTTGAGCCAGAACCACTAGTGCGGTATGAACCACCCGTTAAAACTGAATAAACAGAACCTTCGTGTGCCGACATAGAAAGGTTAATTTCTGTAAAGTCCAGTTTAGTATACGTAGCGTACAAGGAACCATCCCCTGGACGGTCGGCACTACGAACGGTTTCTGTGATGTCACCGCCTTGAAATAGAACTTGTACCGCAGTTCCGTATACATTGGTCGATCTAGTGTAAGGCGCTAGATAACATGCCCTTACATCAAAATCTTCAGCGCCATAAGAAAGGGTTGCAACCATATTTCGTCTCCATTAGACAAACATATCACTGACCCTTATTCTACCATATAAAATGACTAAACGTAAAATCAAGTAGGGATATAGTAACCACGAACACGATAAAGCCCTACGATTGTATTAAATCGTTCGGTCAAACCCTTCATGCTTATGTCGTTTACATATTGTATCTTGTAACCACCAGTTATCTTTTTGTTCTCTAAGGCTGAGTAGACAGCCTGATTTCCGGTATGTAAAGTACCGAAGCCTACATGTTTGGCGTCATTCATGTGTACTTCGATCAACTGATTTAAGTCGATCCTATTGACAGCGCGTTCAAAACGATCATCCAATCTTGTTTTTTGTCTCCCGTAAACGACAATTGTCGGCTGTAAAACCGCGTCCGCATCATAGACCCCATCGGGGGCGTTATCGTAGTTTAAGCCCTCAAAGCCAATATTAGAGGCCGTTGTTTCGGAATTGTACGCAAATATTCGTGTATCGAAAATATCAGTGACATCGCTATTTGCAAGCAACATGGTCACAACTTCACCTACGTAATCTCTCATCAAGTTTTGCCCTTCCTTATTGCTTCTCTTATCTCTTGGAGTATATAAGGGGCGTAAATATCTCTTGTGGGTTTTATAATAGCGAACGCACCGTAGTCCCCTGGTGAAGCATTGCTATTAGGACTTCTTTGCATCGTCTCTAGGAAGAACGGATAAAATTCACCCCTGTCATATAGATCAGGGGCATCAGTATCGTAACCCATAACTATCTGAATACGACCTTTTCGATCTACTGATTCCATTCTCGCAAACAGATTTCTTCGAGCCGCACCTGTTCTGTTCGTCCAGGGAGCAAAGGTTTTCATGTAGATTTCGACCTCTTCGGCAAGTTCGACCATACGACCTTTAGCCGCATCTACTTTGACACGCACCTTCATAGAGATACCAGCGACCACCAAACCAAAAGGGGTTTCCTCATGTTTAAAACGACGACTGGTTCTCATACCAGACTGTGCCGTTTGCTTAAAAGACCTCTCCCGAATTGGCGTGGATGTAACACTACTCATCATTAGTCTATTCGGGGAAAATCTAGGTATATTCAGTTCAAATGTCACTGGATTTTTCTTAGGCATTAAATGACCTCGCATTTAGCCTGAATAGAAGCAGGAAAGTAATCTACGGATTGAACCTCTAATCGCATATTATTATAAACAAACGTATCGCCAATTTGTATATCGGCATCGTCATCAGTCGGATGATTTCTTATGCCGAACAAATCGTATATCTTCTCATAAACGTTTATTTGCGGGGTAGAAGCACGGCTAGGATTCATTACGGTAGGTACACAAGCAAGCATCTGTGCTGCTTGTTTTACGCCCCCTTTTCGTACCAATACGATGCTTTCGCCGTAACGATCAATTAGATGTTTATGGAAAGTGGCTAATTTGGCTTTATCTAGTGTTCCTAATGACATCAGGGGACATCTTCTTTACTCTCATCGTCAGTTAAACGACCTGTTCTATCATCTGGCATTTCATATTCTATAATGGGCCTTCTGCGGGACGCATTGCCTGAACTAATCAGGATACCCACATCTTTATTTATAGAATCAGTTAGTTCTTTTTCTGCCTGTTTTATGAGTCGTTCTATGTTCCCCAAGCGTTGAGATAGCTTTTCCGATATATCGCCCATTTTTACATCCACGTCTGAGTAAAATTCAGCAGACTTGTTGAGCCAGTATTCGTGAACAATCCAGGCAGATATCGTGCGATTACTTTTCCCCGGTAGTTCCCCCGTACCCTCATCCCACAAATCATCTATTTCTTGATCGGTAAGGGTAGTGACTGTCGTATTTGTCTTGCGTCTTATCCTCGTGACATATAAGCTAGGCGCTGGCATCTACTATCCCTTTATAAATATCCATTACTCGTGAAGAGAAAAAATCCCATCTGTAGTTTTTACGAACCCATTCTGCCTTTTCGTATCTGTTTTCAGCACTCATGTCCCAAGTTTCATATACCCATTTCAGAGTATCTGCGGCTGACGCGACATCTATCTTTGCCCATTGATCTTCGGGGTCCACAAGTGTGCCTCTCATCATGTGATTTTCGTACCAAGCGGGTTCGAGTTCTGTTACTGCAACAGGGTATCCCCAAGAGCGAATATCGTCAGCAGTTCCACCCCAATCCAGAGAAATAGCCGCGCCCCCTGTTGCCGCAAACTCTCTGGGAGGAAGTCCAAAACCTTCCCTTCCTAAATACAACATAGCGTGACAAGAATGATAAAGGTCCTTCATTTGCGAATTGCTGTAATCTTCTGCTATCAATGTGATATTTTCGTCTTTTGGCAGGGCAGTATATTCTATGACATCACCCGCATCGTCTTTTATAGAAAAAAGGTTCCCTTTCGCTCTGGTCTTTAAAACAACTTCTATATCGGGATTATTTTGTCCAAATACAGTCCCTATTGTCATTAAAGACTCGAACCAGCCACGCCTACCACCTCTATCTAAAATAACCAATATCCTAAATGGCTTGTCATTAGGTCTTGTTCTATATTCTTTATAGATTTCGTCTATACCCAACGGGACACTGTAAATAGGGGTGCTTACTCCATTATCTTCAAACCATTGCTTCGGTTCTGATGCGCTTACTACAACAGCAGCAGAACTATTCAGAGGTTCGACCCATCCTTCGGGTAATTTTGTGCTTTCATAGGTTGTGATCCACATTCTAGGACCAGCGTATTTATTCAACGGGTATTCGTTATACTGAGTGGGATAACCCATAAGAATACCCCCTATAGACGGGACGTAAGGTGTCGCGTAATCCATGTCATTACTGAGCAGGTTTACATGTAAGCCCTGCTTACGCATGTGATCTGCTACATGAAACGACCAGATTCCATAGCTATCATTCAGGTCTTGATTGGGGGTTAGTATGCTGACTACTTCCATTTTATATCCAAACACAAACAAGGGTACATTTAGTACCCTTATTCTAGCATATTTGTATAGTGGTTTCTAAGTCAGACTTGGGAGTGTGATCTCTTGTACAGAGCGTGTGGTATCAGTGTAAACACCGAACTCGGTTGTGTAGGCTTGTGTCAAAGCAATTCTGCGACGAACATCTGAATTTTCATCTTCCTTCATCTGCATCTCTACGCGGATGAAGCATTGTAGGTCAACGTCACGATTACCCGTATGAATCAGGTAAGCAGTACCTTGCGAAACACCCGTATATGTGGTTGTTTCGTTGTTCATCGTACCTTGCCAACCATCATAGGCGACAATTTGCGAGACGTTGAATGGGGAAAGCTTATTCACAAGCTGAACGTCATAGCCCTCTTGCGGAACTGGCCGTGCAATCGCGTTAACGATATTGGCGTAATCAGCCATTGAGCATAGCAGTACATATGGACCTCTGCGCGGATTCACATCGTCGTTGATACTATCCTGAATGCCCTGATAGATAGTGGATGCGATTTTCTCTTGATTGGTAGCGCCTGTCGAAACAGCACTCGTGGCATTGTTGCCCGTATACGACGCGCTGATAATCGGATCGAAATGCTTATCGTTCATCAAAGCATTATGGGCCTTACCTACTTCGCGGACAATAGGACCCATTTCCCAGGCACGATTGCTACGCATCATCTTTTCAGTAAGGATCACCGAAACACCGTAGTCACGAATGCGGATTGTATGTTGACGTTCTTTTATATCAATCGTCGGGATGGATTCGGTATCTACAATTTGTTCCCATACAACACCGACATTGCCGCGAACATTTACCGTAATGACATCTTCCAGGTTAGGGTCACGAACCATGTTATAAACGCCATCGAAAAGGATGGGATTTTCGTCACGTCCCGCATCCAAGTAGAACATGCGTTGTTTACGGAAGTCTGCCAAAAATTGCCCTGTGCTAATTGCGCCACTGGCGGCTTCGGTTAGATTCTTTACGCGATTTTCGTCAACAATCGCGTATTTTTCCCCACCCACCCGTTCGATCTTGAATACTTCGTAAAAACCTTTCGGGACAATGGGATTGGGAATACGACCAGCTTCATATGCGTCGATGAAATGCCGCATGTTGCTTTCCCACAAAGCACGTGTTTGCGGATTTCTAGCCGCAATGCCTTGTGGACCCATGTTATATTCTGCTTCGGCCCTCGCCAGTTTGCGACGAACCTTTTGGTCATATAGCGTCTGTGAAGTTACTAAGCGTGTCATTTATGCACCACCTGTCGGATTCAAGAAACCTTCAACAAAGTTAGAGGCATCTTTTGTAGCTGTCACTTTCAATAGTGGGTAGTTTGTCGATGCGGTAAGCGTATAAGCAGCGTCGGGGGGGACATGAGCGCTTGTTATTGCAGACAAGTCTAAATAAAGAACCTGCCCGATAGCGGGATCAAGCGAAGCGGGAATCTGCAATCTCACCAAACCAGCGTTCATATTCAGCGAAACTTGTTCGCCGCTATCGCCGCTTCTAGTTGGAATGCCTACCAAAGCATAGCTTGTACCACCGATGCTTGCCAAGCGACTAGGATCAACGCTATATTCCAGGCTTACGCTGTTTTCGACTGCAAATTCCTGGGGTTTCTTTACGAATACTGTTCCTACAGCCATTAGGTTCTCCTATGCTAAAAATATAAGCGAAGATTCGGCAAAGTCTGTTTCTTCCTCGGAAGTTTCAGCTTGCTTTTCTTCTAGCGTCTTGTTTTCGCTGACGACTGGTGGACCAACCGATTGAGCAAGCGCAATCTTAATTAGGCGCTGACCGAAGTCCGACTCTTTTACGGTGTTCCATGCGTTTTCGACTTCTAGGCGTGTTGTCGGTTCATGCGTCCAAACGCTAGAAACCAACACGTTAGCAATTTCTTCGCTGCCTTCGGGAAGGCTCCCACTTACCGTCGATAGCACATTCGATTCGAGAAGTTCTTTATTTTCATCAGCCATCGAACGTACTTCTATTTGCAATCCCTGAACGTGACTAGCCAGTTTAGAACTATCGTCAATACCAAGCATGTCCATAACAACATTGACTCTTTTATTGAGCGTGTTGTATTTTTCTTGTATTTGTTCTAGTTCCAGAACGCGCTTTTCCATTTCAAGGATGTCTTGTGTCTTTTCTACATTTTCTGACATCTTCTTATCCTCGTATTTTTTAGATTTAGCTTCTTGATCTACGACATTGAATGCTTCATGAGGATTGACGGATTCGGCACGGTGCCCTACCAGGGTATCTGTTCTCTGGAAACCGCCTTCTGTTTTTCTGTACACGCGGATGAGTAATGCTGGATTATCATCGTCCGCGTTTAGGGTTACATCCGCGTCGGGAACATTTAACGTACCTGACCTAACAATACGTTCGATTCTCCCGTATGCTGTACCACCAGAACTTCCCCATTGCACATCTCTGCCGACTCTCATCTGATCTTTCGACAAAGCCTCTGTTATATGTGGTACAACCGCCATTGTTGGTATTCCGGCTAGGGATGGTTCAACCATGTCGATTCTCTCTACCTTTAAGTTTCGGACTCGGTTTTCCTCATCTATTGTGCCTCGACCCAATATGGAAGTTGCAATCTTACCATTTAACGCCTTAGCTGTAGCGCACGACGCTCGTATCGCTTTAGCATGAGGGTAAATGTACGCTACTCCGAATAATTCACCCGTGTTTTCGTCTAATTCTACGTTCAGCCACCGCATGACTGTTTCCTGATAACCACTGACTCTGTTATCTGAAGGATGACCCGCAGCCCCTTCAACCCGATCCATGATCGCATCACGAATCGCTATAACACTATCCATCTCATAAATCCGGTTATTATGAGAGTAGCTACCAGCTTCCGCAACTTTCAGGTGAATAAACATCGGAGACGAATCGTTTAATGTCTTGCGAACATATTCCCGAAAACCCTCTGGAATAGGAACTTCTCTAAACGCAGATTGCGTCATAGAGGTACTCATCTCAATGATTATTTGATCTTGGGAAATATCGCTATCCATTAAACGCTCCGATTGGACCTTATATATAATATATACTATCATAGAAACCTTCTTTTTTGCAAATTGACCCTTGTTTTGCCAACTTTGATGGTTACAATAGCGCCAGAATGTTGACCACCATTGCAGTCTCTTTCGAGGCTTCTATGGATTTCGACCCGTTCTGTATTGTTATAGAATGGGTCGAAATGCGATTAGTCTGCCTGTAACATATTAAAGACAGGGAATGATATATGGTAAACAAACAAAATACAAACTTCCAGCACGCTAATTTGTACAAAAAGGACATGCGAGGATGGAATCTAAAAGGTTGCGATATGACAGGTGCCTTTTTGATATATGCCAATCTGATGTATGCAGACCTAACGGGTGCAAACCTAAAAGAGGCTAGCTTTTACAATGCTAATCTGACAAATGCTAATTTGCAAAAGGTCAAGCTACAAAGGGCATACATGGGACACGCAAACCTAACAAACGCCGACTTAACGGGTGCAAACCTGACTCATGCTTTTTTGCAAAAGACCATCCTGACGGGCGCTGACCTGACGACTGCTAATCTGCAAAACACTAAGATGTTCGGCGCTAAGCTAAGAGGTGCAAACCTAACAAGCGCCAATCTAAAAGACGTAGACTTGTTTGGGGCTAATCTATCGGGTGCAAACCTGACAAACGCAAAGATGCAAAATACAGACATGTCGTTCGCAGACCTGAGAGGGGCCATCCTGACAGGTGTGAATTTAGAGGGCCTCATTCTGCACGGGGCAAAAATGCCTGACGATGAATAGTAAGATATTAGTGAGGAATAAGCAATCGTGAATGATATAGACACAGGGCAATTCAAAACAATTTTGGAAATTGATAGAGATTTTGACTATGATGTGTACAGCACGACATATATAGGCAGGGATTATCGTTTCCGCGCCCTATGGGTACGTCATACGGACATTCTCTCAATGCGTTATGGTTACTATGGGGACCCCTGCTCACAACATGAGAACCTTAAGGTAACAACCAGTGAAAGGATACATGGTCGTACACACCCGATGTTTGGCTCATATCCAACCTTGAAACAAGCATTGATGTATAGCTGTCGGAGTATGCGTGAAAAATACCGACACGCGGTAAATGTACACAAAGAGATGTGTGAGTCCGAAGCCTACGGCGAGATATTGGGGTAAATACCAGACAATTCTTGAAAAGCACCTAGAACTAATTGACTGAAAAATTAGTCGTCCCAATCGAAGTCTATCTCAGATATAAACTCTATATCTTCGGCTTCGAACATGATTTCTACTAATTTTGAAAATTCAAAACCGCACCTATCGCACACCCATGCGGTAGGTATGATCCTATCGCCAAAGTTAAGCCATTCTGTTTCACGCGGGGTATTTCTTTTGCAACGAGGACATTCTTTAGTTTTCATCAGCTAATAATCACCCTTATTCTGAGCTTTTTGCTATCGCCACCCTGGGCTACTGTAATTTGCAAATTTTCACCTGCCATCGGATAAAGCATCGTGGCATCTGCGGATGTTTCGCCTACTTTATAGGTGTCGATTGTTATGGCACGGCTTGTATCACTGTTGCTATTTGTTATAGTCTGAAGCGTTTCTTCCAATGTTTCTTTCAGACCTGTAGACGGGTTTTTAATCGAAGCGATGGATTTTATAGTTATATCTGTGCCAGAATCAGTATCAACATGTTCTATGGTAATTCGCGCCAACCAGCCGAACACTTCGTTTACCGTAAATGTAGCATTGCCGCTAGCGTCTGTTGTCAGAACCTCACTATAATGTTGCATCATTTCCCCTTAATATCCTCTATAAAGTCGATATACTGTTTTATCTCTTCACCTATTGAGAATCTTTTATCTATATCTTCTCTCGCAAACTTGCCCATAGATTCTCTTAGTGGTTTATCTTCGATTAGTTTGATTATAGCACGAGCAACACTATTGGCGTTTTGTTCTACTACATAACCAGATTGCCCGTCTTTTACGACATGGGCATTGCCTCTGTTTTTCGTCACAACTGCTGGTATTTGATCTAGCATCCTTTCCCGAAGTCCCAAACAATACGCCTCGGTATTAGAGGTATTGACGTTAATATCCCAAATCCTTAGCAGTGGGTGGTATTGAGAAACGCTACCCATGAGTACAAAATATTCGCTTGCGTTTTTACTCTTTATAATACCCTTTAACTGCTTTGCGTAATTCGAGGTATCATCACCCGCGACATAGAAAACGACATCGGGGTATTTGCGATGTACTATTTCCGCAGCTTCCAAAAACAAATAGGTATTTTTTACAGGTCGAATATTACCTACTGTACCGACAAGTATTTTATCTTGGGGTATTCCCAATTCATCACGCAATTTGACCTTATTCGGCAATGAGGGCGTTTCGGTTCCGGTATGTATAACGCAAGTCGGTATGCCATATCTGGAAAATTGTTGAGATATGTAGTCAGCACTACCGATAAAGTAATCGGATTTCTGCAAACCCCTGAGTGACCTTCCTATCAACTTGCTGATTTCACTACCCTGAAAGCTGACCACTTTATACTTATCTACCCTCAAATCCGCAATAAAGTCGCGACCCATAGACATAAGTGCGAATATAATATCGGGGTTGAAAGTATCTATTGCCTCTTGAACATCACGCACTCTTGTTTTCATCTGAGTAAAAATATTGTTCTTTCTTAAGGTATCCAATCCCCTTTCATTCCCCTCTACATCTTGCAATACAATAGCTTGACAGTTATAGCCCAGTTCTGATAATCGAATCAATCTTCTTATCCAAGTTAACTCCGTACCGCCGACCTGGACAGAAGGGAATAGAACAGTTATCTTTGTTTCCAAAACTGTAGAGAATAAGTTTTCCCATTCCTGATCCGATTGTTCGTTGCTGGTAAAATTAGGCAAATATTTATCCCTCAGATACAAGTTGCGATGCCAATCACGTTTGTTGATTATTTCATTGAGATTTTTTAAAAGGTGTTCGTTACCTAATTGGGTTATCGTAGTCATAGAAGGGGATTTTTGTTTTATAATCCGATGTGGGTGAATATCGCTTAGTAGTTGAGGTATACCAAAAAATAGCGTTTCTAGCACAGCGTTAGGGAAGCCCTCGTGAAACGACAATAAAATATGCAAGTCCAGTATCGACAATAGTGGTGATAGATGCCCTATTTCCCCCTGAAATTCTACATTTGGGGATGTAGTTATTTCTGCCAAAAAGCGATTGTAGTAGTCTCCTTCACCTAGTGTTTCACCCCAAAATATAAATTTTACATTGGGATGTGTTTTTTCTATACTCCTGGCGAAATGGATAATCTCAATCTGTCTCTTGCTAGACCTGATGTGAGCGTAGCAACCGATGACAAAATCCTCATCGCTAAAACCCATCTGCTCTCGGAATATGCGCCTTGTCTCTTTTAAGAGATTATAATCGGGAGGTGTCGGTCCCCCTTGCTCTATAACTCTAAAGACGCTTTTATCTATATTCGGGAATCTCGAAAATGTATCCAGTGCTCTCTGACTGTTACTCACAATTGCGTAGGCATAAGCATGGGCATGAGAGACAAACTTTTTGTTTTCTTCATTGGCGTTTGCAAAATCATGTTGTACTTCGCCTCCGTGATATACGATGAGTGGGGTACTTGTCTTTTGTGCCGCATAAGATGTGAAATAAGCCGAGTTCCATGACCTTGCAATTACAATATCGGGTTTGTAGTCCGCTATTTTCTTCTGTATTCTACTTATTAAATCGAATGCGGTTGCCATGTGATAATCACGTGGCTTCTCATTCCATACCTCGTAACCAGAAACATTCGGTATATTTTCTATATACTTGAGAGTATTATCGTGCAGTTGACTCGTGACTAAAACATAAAAGTCATGATGTGACATCCTTCGCATTCGATTGAGCCATTGAAAAGACGCACCACCAGACATCATATTTTCAGAAACTAGCATGATCTTCATGAATAGAGAACCTTAATCGACACATATACAGAACGACATCTAAATATTTATAACTTTATCTCGTCTTTCATCTCGCCATATGCTATTAAAAACGCCTCTTTTAGCTGCGGATTCTTACTCATCATCTGACGATAAATCGAGTTGACACGGCTTTTCGCAGCATCGCCACCCCATCCCATCCAAGCTACCCATGCCCGTTCTCTGTCTTTAAAATTAGGGCTGTTTTTAGATGTTGATGTATGACGGGCAAACCAAGCACGCATTGTAATAACATCGTTCGGGCTTAAAGTCCCGCCTTTTGCTAGCTGTCTGGCACGTCTCATTCCTGTAGAAGTCATGCCTCTTTTAGAACGGGGCAGTTCCTTATTTCTTTCAATTGCGCGTTTGGCATTGTTTGACATATCTTTGGTGATTGAAAAATCAATACCGTCATACATACCTTCGCTTATTTTATTCTCTATGGTAGGCAATTCACTAGCTGTATCACCCGACCTACCATTTCCTTCTAAATTAGGGTTGGGTTTTGTGACAATTTCAGATTGTGCCTTTTTGAATATCTCTTCGGGATCACTGATGCTTGGGTCTAGTTCTCTAGCGACCTTCAGGGCGGTAACACCATCTAAAATACCATAACGCAACAACATTCCCAATTGCTGCAATCTTATCTTGCCGTTATCGGGGATAAGAGGAGGCCATACCAGATCAAAACTCTGAAGCTTTATTCCGCTATCATAGATCGCCATGTATTCCATAACAATCCTGACAATCCTGCTTATCCAGCTTTTAGCCTCTAATCTTTGCTTTTCGCCCCATAATACAAAAGCTCTCATTTGTTCACTAGCGGTTCTGTCACTGGACGACACGCTTATACCAAAGGCAAACTCAGGTATTTCTGTTGCGATAATCAATTCTCTATGTGTTAGATCAATAACCCTCTGAGTTTCTTCTACAAATGGACTTGGGGAGACCATATCCATTTCGGCATCACCAGCCAGAATCGTAATTTGTCCCGCGTGCCAATCGTATTCTTGGTATTCGACGCTGCTCCCGTCTTTTAGTTGTACGCTCCGCGTCGTTCCAAATCTTGTCAAAAAGTTATCTATTTCTTCAGCAGTGCCCATTTTTCGGAATACGGGGGTAGGTATAGCCATGTTTCTGTGACCCACGAACGTATTCGTGTACGTCTCTTGTTTTTGCCTTAAAAGTGCCAGCATAGGTTCGGCATCTGATCTGCCGAATAGAGAATTACTATCCCTATTCGCCGCTATATGTACGAACGGCATTTGTTGCGTGGCGTAAGGGTATCTTTCCCTATATTTCTTAGTGCTGTATTTTCGATAGCGAACCCGACTTAGAAACTCGTCTGTTATTGTCTGTTGGTCAAATCCTGTATGCGAACGATACGTTATATGAACCTGCCAACCATCAATCTTAGAAAAATCATTCTTATTCGTCAACGGATGAACTACATCAGGCTGTATCGGGTGTATATTAGGATATTCTTCCTTATAACCAGGAGGGGAAATATGAGCGTACATATCACCTAATCTACCAGCGAACTCCGATAAGTGGCCTATTTTATCGGCATTTAATTTCAACCATTCGGATAATCTCTCGCTGGTATATTGATCGTCGCATTCCACACGCGGGGTTATATTTGTAACAATAGCTCTCTTTTTGCTGGTTACGCTTTTCGGCAAAGGCCATACATAGCTGTACCCGTTCGCAACCCCTGAATATAACCTAGAGTAAAAAGCATAATCCGTTCTTCCAGGGTCTATGCTTACAGAACCCCAATCCGTATAAGCACTGAATTTGATAGAACGGTTTGTATCCAAAACCTCAGATACAGGCTTTGTTTTCTTTTTAAGGGGCTTTTTGTTTAGACTGGGCATACTACCACTTGGTCCTTAACTGTATAATCTTTCGCTCCGAAGTAAGCTTTTTGTTTTTAAACATAAGATGGATGCACCCCCATACCAACGCATCGAGTATATCAGGCGATTTTCCTTTTCCGACATACGTGGTAAGTTGATCTTCTAGTCTAGGCAGAACACCCACATGATGAGCGCGACCTTGTTCATACAACATAGATGGTCTTTCAGCGCGAGTCGTTTTCCTTTGAGACGCGCTAACATCATGCACCCTGGGTATTTCGTCTAAAAATTCACGAGCAGAGTCCATAATAACTTTTATTGCCATATCGCCGCCTTGATTCGTCTCTACAACTATAGAATCGGCAGCGTGATCCTTGTATGCTTGAATAACCATCTGTCCCCACTTGGCAGGTGATCCGCGAACCGAATAATCCTCAATGACGTAAAAATGGTTATCCGATCCCCTTGCTGAAACAATGATACCACACTCAGACGTTTCGTAATCCCTCACTGGTGGATCGACGCTTACTACAAGCTCTTCGATGGGGACGTTTATCTTTGACACACGTCCTTTTTCAATATCAGAGAGTTTCCATAAAGCCCCAGGGATTTCACTTAAAAGTTCCCCATAGATTTCTTGCCTGCCGACTGTTGTATCCGAATAAATATCTAATACGTTGTCTGCCCAATCTTTATCTAGGTTCCTAATATTGTCTAAAGTGGAACCTTTTGTGACAACTGTTTTGGGGTCCTCAATAACTTTACGAATTATTTCCCCTGGTCTAGGGGTTGTTGTCCATATACGATGGGGATATATGTACTTTCCATCATTGGCAAAATATTGCAGACGATTTCCGAGAACAGCCTGCGTATAAGTCAAAGTTGCGAATTTCCAAGCTGCCAACTCGTCGCCCCATAAAATAGTAGATTCAGGTCCTCTGAGTGAATCGGGTTTTTCGGCAGAATACATGAGGGCTATTGCCCCTGTACTTAGCCACTCCACACGGCTTTTAGAGGGATAATAAACAGCAGGGTTCCAGGGTGGCGAACAAGTTACAACGCCAGATTCGCCCAATACCATTGTGTCTCTAGCGTCTTTAGCAGTTCGAGCAATAAGTGACATTCTAAGAGGGTTGCTTTTTCTACTACGCATGGCTTGCGAATTTATATACTCAGCACCCGTCTTGGTTTTCCCGAAACCGCGACCAGCCATAAGCAACCATGCTTTCCATTTTCCTTTGGGTGGGAGTTGTTCAGGTCGTGCGAATATGTTCCAGTTATATAATAATAGTTCTATTTCTTCAGCGCTGAATTTATCAATCATATCCGGTGTTACACGTTCTATGACTGATCGGGAACCACCCCCTGAACTTATATCTCTTTTCAGATCACTTAAGGTTTTCTTTTTTCCTGGTCTGTTTTCGAGGCTAGGTTCCTGAACCTTTTCATCCAGTGAATCTAAATAATCATCGAGTGCCTTGTCTAAGTCTTTTCTATTGTCAGCCTGAATGATTAGTTTCTCTCTGAAATTACCATCTTCTTTTAGGTCCTCATATACAAATACGCCCCAATCATCACCGACTTTCTTAACTGTATATTCTTCAAGAATGGGTTTCGGCATCTTTATCCCCGTCTACTAATAGGGTAAACGGTTCATCAGACTCGTTGTTTTTCTCTACAAGTCGGAGAAGCCTTTCAGCCGCATCTTGCTGACGGGCTTTTATTTCCAGAACATTTTCCTGACGCTCATCTTCATGCACACTACCGTATTGAGCAAATATAGCGCCCCATTCGCGCATTTCCTTAGACCAAGCCGCCGTGCCTTCTGATAATACTTTTTCGTGGGAAATTTTTAACATTTCCCTGGAAAGTCCATAAAGAAAAGCTGCGTTTTCCTCACCCTGTCGTCTATCATTACTCCATTCGGATCGGATGTAATCCATATCGTTCCGTATTGTCCCCAACGACCAATTTTCCCGATTGGGCTTTACGGAAAAATAAGGGTTACTTTTCTCTTTAGCTTTCATTTCTGGTTCAGGATGAAGAGGGTCGCTTATCATATCCAGTATGATCGCGGGTTTTGTATGTCCCATTAGCATCAGCTTCTCGACCTGAATACGACGATGCTCCTGCAACCTCTTCTCTTCTGATTTGCTTATTTTGTCAGTCATGAATCAATTGTATCACCTAAACTACGTGAGGAAGGTGGTCGATTTAGCGAATGGTCATGCAC
>CAZDNZ010000002.1:0-19425 GCA_964506925.1 uncultured Pseudomonadales bacterium
GTTTTTGCTTGGAAAGGCGAAACAGAAGCAGAATATAAAGAATGTATTTTAAAAACCATCAAAGGCCCCAATGGCTGGACGCCTAACATGCTGCTGGATGATGGTGGCGATTTGACCGCCATCATCCATGATGAATTCCCCGAACTTTTGCAGGATATTCGTGGCGTATCGGAAGAAACGACAACAGGCGTGGTGGCGCTGCACCGCTTGCAAGCAGCGGGCAAGCTGGCCTGCCCTGCTTTTAATGTGAATGATTCTGTCACAAAATCCAAATTTGATAACCTGTATGGCTGCCGCGAAAGCCTGACAGATGGCCTGAAACGTGCAACCGATATTATGATTGCCGGTAAAGTTGCCGTTGTTGCTGGCTATGGCGATGTGGGTAAAGGCTGCGCCCAAGCCTTACGTGGGCAGGGTGCGCGCGTTTTAATCACCGAGATTGATCCTATTATTGCCTTGCAAGCTGCAATGGAAGGATTTGAAGTTACCACCATGGAGGCTGCTGTTGCTGAAGCGGATATTGTGGTTACAGCGACCGGAAATGTTGATGTTGTTACCCTAGACCATATGCATGCCATGAAAAGTGGCACTATTGTGTGTAACATTGGTCACTTTGATACCGAGATTCAGACCGAATCACTCCGCAATTTTACGTGGGAAAATATTAAGCCGCAGGTTGATAAAGTGCATCTGGATAATGGTAAGCATATTGTTTTGCTGGCCGAGGGGCGCTTGGTAAACTTAGGTTGTGCCACAGGCCATAGTAGCTTTGTCATGTCCACCAGCTTTACAAATCAGGTGCTGGCTCAAATTGAATTATGGCAAAATCATGGCCAATACAGCCATCAGGTATATACCCTGCCCAAAACACTAGATGAAAAAGTGGCGCGCCTGCACTTGCCTAAATTGGGCGTTAAGCTTACAGAGCTAACGGCAAAACAGTCAGAATATTTGGGTATTACCTCGGCAGGCCCGTTTAAAAATGATGCGTACCGTTATTAAACGCCAGTACCATTTTATTAAGAAAAACGCCAACGACGAAGAAAAAATATGAGTCCCAAAAAAGAAAAAGAACAAACGGAAAATAAAGCTGTAGAACACATCATTGAGCATATCCAGAACCTGCTTGAAATACCCGTGGCGGTAAACCGCACCGCCGATGCAGCGGATTATGTGATGGCACATGCAAAAAACAGCAAGCTAACGACCGAGCAATTGCCTGATGGCACCGTGCGTGTGCATATTAAAGGTAAAAGCAAACAGCGTGTTATCGGTTATGGTGCACACTTGGATCGTATTGGGGTAATGGTGCGCAAACTCAATGACGATGGCACCCTTATGATTGGCAACCTTGGTGGCCTGCATGCCCGCCATGTGGAAGAAACAGTTGGCACCCTGATAACCTCGGACGGGCAAAGGTTGCCGGGGGTTTTATTTCATACCGCCTCTCCTATTCATAAAATGGGCTTAAAAAAATTCAATGAGCGTGTGCCAGAATGGGAACATATTCGCTTCCGGCCAGACACTATGATTCCTTATCGCGAAAAAGCCAAAACCAAACTCAAAGACCTTGGCATCGCCCCTGGCGACCTGATTATTCTAGACAGTTTCCTGCACATAGATAAACAGGCACACGTTGTACGGAGCCGCTGGCTGGATAATACGCTGGGCTGTGCCATTTTGTTAGCACTGATGGATCAACTTGCTGCAGAAAAAGTTAAACCTGCGTATGATACGATACTCACATTCTCGGTATCCGAAGAAATGGGCAGCGGCGGTAGCACTGTTTTTGCCGATATGACCGACTTTTTTAGTGTGGATGTGAGCAAAGCCGAAGAAGAAGATATTGAACTAACCAAGCCAACCTTGCGGTTGGCGGCGCATGGGTATCCGCTCCACCTGCAATTGATAAAAGAACTGCGCCATGTGGCGCAAGAACAGGGCATTGACTTACAAGAAGAGGTGGACTACGGCGGCGGCACAGAAGCAGAGCAAGCCCGCCGTGCCGGCTTTACCGGCCGCATTGGCTGCCTGATGATGCCCATCTATAACATGCACTCTATTGAGGCTGGCAGCCTGCAAAGTTGTGCGGGACTAGTTCAACTTATTCTGGCGCATATGCAGGGGTAAATATAGCCTTAGCTGCTCTCAGGCAAAGCACGGTGCTGCAGATATAGTTCTTTCAGCTGTTCCGGGCTGGCTTGGCTAGGCGCCCCCATTAGCAGATCTTCGCCCCGCTGTGTAAGCGGGAAAGCAATAATTTCCCGAATGTTTTCTGTATCCGCCAACAGCATAACCATACGATCCACGCCCGGCGCAATCCCGCCATGAGGGGGCGCACCGTGTTTAAGCGCACGAATCATACCCCCAAAACGCGCTTCCACATCTGTATGGCTGTGGCCGGCAATCTCAAAGGCCTTATACATAATTTCCGGCTTGTGGTTACGAATTGCCCCGGAAGATAGCTCAAAACCGTTACAAACAAGGTCATACTGCCAGGCTTTTATTTCAAGAGGGTCTTTTGTTTCTAATGCTGCCATTTCGCCCTGTGGCATTGAAAATGGGTTATGCGAAAATTCAATTTTGCCTGTGTCTTCATCCTTTTCGTACATAGGAAAATCAACAATCCAGCAAAAACGGTACACTTCCGTTTCGTTCAATTGCAGATCTCTTCCCAGCCGTACCCGCAATGGCCCTGCTACTTTGTGCACTGCATGTTCTTTGCCTGCCACAAAAAACAAAGCATCGCCCGCTTTTACCCCGGCTGATTTGAACATTTCATCTATTTGTTCTTTGCTCAAAAACTTAACTAATGGGCCTTTATAATCGTCACCTGCTTTGGTTATATAGCCCGGTGCTGCCGGCGCACCCAGATCCCGCTGTGCCCAATGGCCAACTTCATCAAACCAGCTCCGTGGTTGCTGACCAGCGCCCGGTGCCGGCACAGCACGCACAACACCACCACTGTTTATAATATCAGCAAACACCTTAAAATCGGCCGCCCGAAAGGTGTTGGAAACATCGGTTATTTCCAGTGGGCAGCGTAGGTCTGGTTTGTCCGAGCTGTATTTCAGCATAGATTCAACATACGGAATACGCTTCCAAGCAGGCTTATCCATACGCCAATCAGTTGTTGCGGTACCACGAACCTGTGTGAACAGGTCGCCAATA
Source organism: uncultured Pseudomonadales bacterium (assembly GCA_964506925.1). Taxonomy (GTDB): domain Bacteria; phylum Pseudomonadota; class Alphaproteobacteria; order UBA2136; family JAPPOO01; genus CAZDNZ01. The sequence goes on from CAZDNZ010000002.1 coordinate 3,172, forward strand.
ACTTTTTCGTTTACGGCAAAAATATCTTCCTGCGTTACAAAACTCATTTCCATATCCAGCTGGTAAAAATCGCCCGGCGTACGATCGGCACGGGCATCTTCATCACGGAAACAGGGGGCTATCTGAAAATAACGATCAAACCCGGCACACATCAGCAGCTGTTTAAACTGTTGCGGAGCTTGTGGCAGGGCATAAAACTTACCGGGATGGGTGCGGGATGGCACCAGATAATCACGCGCCCCCTCTGGCGAGGAAGCTGTTAATACCGGTGTTTGAAACTCTTGGAACCCTTGCGCCCACATCTGTTCGCGCAGGAAGCGAATGGCGCGGCTACGAAGTTGAATATTTGCGTGCATCCGCTCGGTGCGCAGATCCATAAAACGATATTTAAGGCGCATGTCTTCTGGCACATCTTCGCTGATGTTATACGGCAGCTGCTCAACCTCTGACAACACCTCCATTTGGCTGACCAGCACTTCAATAGCGCCAGTTGGCATATGTGGGTTTACCTGCCCTTCTGCCCGATGTTCAACTTGTCCTTCAATTTGAATCACGCTTTCCAACGTCAGGTGGGTGATGTCCTCCACCATGTCTGCACCAACGCTCTCGCCATCAAATACCAATTGCACAACGCCAGAATGATCGCGCATATCTATAAAAGCTTTGCCGCCATGATCACGCCGACGGTAGAGCCACCCGGCAAGTTTAACCGTTTGTCCGGCATCGGTTGCCCTGAGCGCGCCACACATATGTGAACGATATTCTGGGTTAAGGGGATGACTCATGTTACACTCCACGTTAAATTATGCTAAATATGCCTTGGAAATATCGCGGATTCATCAAAAAAATGCAATGATAAAGCAATGAAAAAAAGCCTGTGTACCTATTTAGCCCTCAGTTTGCTGTATGGTTTGTTTACATTAACACCATATGGGCATACACAATCTGCCGAAGCCGCCTCCAATACGGCTGTTATTATCTACCCAAACCTTACGTTTAGCCGTTCTTCCCCGCCCCGGCAGGTTATTTACAGCACGGCGGAACGTATCAGACCGCAAGATATTCTGGCGGATGAAAAAATAAATATCCAGATCACGCAGCCAGAGAAAAAGCCACAGCGTATTCTGGCTGAAGGTGGTTATTCCGAGAATATTTCCGGCTTTCTGAATGCTGCCCGCGCTGGCGACGAACTGGCCGTCGAATCCTTTTTAAAACTGGGTTTTGACGTAAACGGTGCCAACGTTTTTGGGACAACGGCTGTTATTGCGGCTATTCAGGGGCGCCAAACCAATACATTGCGGCTCTTGCTTGCCCGAGGCGCAAATCCGAATCAGGTTAATAATCAGGGAGAGACACCTCTGCATCTGGCGGCTGAGCGTAACCACACCTCAAGCGTTGCTTTACTTTTACGTTTTGATGCTGACCCCACCTTAAAAAATGGTGAAGGCTGGACGCCGCTTTATTTCTCGGTTGTAAATAATAACAAAGCCATGCTTGATGAATTTATAGACGCTGGCGCATCGGTGAATGTGCGTGATCGGTTTCAGAGCAGCCCCCTTATGATTGCCGCACGGCTGCAGCACCTTTCTATGGCACAGCATTTATTGGATAAAGGCGCAGAGGTGAATGTGCGTGATATTGCTGGTAACACGGCATTAATGCTGGCTGTGAAAAAAAATCATTATGCGATGGCAAAGCTATTGTTAGATAATGGTGCAGATGCGACGGTTAAAACACTAGGGGGTGAAGCCGCCATAGATGTTGCCTTGGCCAATAAATATACAGCTGTTGCCAACCTGCTGCTTGCTTACGGCGCAAACAGACCAAATGTATTAGGGCGTTAAATCTTATGAGCTTTTCTTTTCCTAAATTCTCTGAACAAAAACTTAAAAAAGCTGAATTGTGGGTTGGTCTGGTGGTGTTCCTGTTTTTTGGGGGGATGACCATAGCTATTGCGCTTGTTGGTTGGCAAGAAAGCTGGCAAAGCCTGCAAAAAATCTCGTGGTTTACGCTTGCACTGGCGAGTATAACCGCTTTGCTCAGCTATGCTGTTGCCGCTTGGCGCTGGGATTTTTTAAGCCAAAAAATGGGGAACCAGCATATTCCACATCAGCGTATGTGGCTTATTTTTGGTGCCGGCCTCGCCTTGTTACCTACGCCGGGGAAAGCGGGCACCGCCCTGCGCTGCTGGCTGATGAACAAGCAATACCAAGTGCCCTATAGCCACTCAATGCCGGTGATGATTGTAACCATGCTGCACGAGCTTTTAAGCGCACTTTTCCTCATGTGCCTGCTGTGGGTTTATTTGGATGGCCGGCTGCCTGCCATGGTGGCTATGCTCCTGTTTGGCACAAGTATTTTACTTATGCTGCATCCAGCTTTGTCGGGTAAGTTTTTTAATTTAATTGATACACTTACTGCTAACCGCATTCAGAATATAACCAACTATATGCGTGACCTGCTGCAAAATACGCAACAACTACTGCACTGGCGAGTATTTGTGCCATCTTTCTGCAGTGCATGTATAGCTTGGTTGCTGGCTGCTTATAGCATGTGGTTATTTACCAGTGCCATGAACCTTGATGTGTCCTTTTTTTTAGCGCTCGCCGTATTTGTATTTGGGATACTGGTAGGTGTTTTGTCCTTCCTGCCGGGCGGGGTTGGTACGGCTGAAACCGTGATGGTGGCCACACTGTTGGCCAGTGCTACCATGACTTCTGCCGAAGCCACAGTGATTGTGTTGCTGACGCGGTTGGTCACATTATGGATACCTGTACTACTTGGTTTTTTGCTTTGGCCGGCCGCATTCAAACCTTTGTTGCAACAAAAGTGACCAATATCGCCACAGAAAAACGTCTATTGTTTTGCCAGAATATCTATATGTGCCTGCACCACACTCACCATGGCTAGGGTTGGGTCATCCGTCATATTGAGCTGGCGTATATGATAATCGTGCTGTTCAATCAGTGTACCTTTTTGGCAAAGCCATGTGTGTAGTGCCTGCATAGCATCTGCTTGAGCTGGTGTACTGTTAAGAATATTCTGCGCAATCTGCTCGAGGGTATTGAATAAGCTTTGCTGTAAATTCACCTTGGATAGCCGCTGCCAGTTATCCTGCGTACTTAATGTGGCCAGAGCATGTTGTATCGTCATAATATCCAAGCGATCCAGCATACTGAAAAACAGCTTTGTCAGGGTTTCAACGTTATGGCCACGCTCTACATTATTGGATAAATCGATAAGTAACGGCAAATACATATGATAAGGCCACACACTTATGATATCCGCTTTTGCTGGAGGCATACCCTGCTTAACAAAGCGCTGAGCTTGTTGTTGCTGATGTTTCTGGTATTTTCTACCCAAAACACGGGGAAGCTGTTTTTCAATTGTGCCGGCAGATGTTGTCCATAATTTTCGTTGCGTTGCCAAATCCTGCACTGGATTGCCCGATTGCACCAACCAGCGGGTAGATTGCTCTACCATATTTTTTAACCGCTCAAAGAGGGGGAGGAGATCTGTTAGTGCCATATGCGTGTTCAAATCAATCAGCTCATGCCACTTGCTAGATAAAGCATGTATATCGCTTGCCAACAGATACGCAGCCACAATGGTCTCGGTTTTATATCCGGTTTCTTCGCGAAGCCTGTTCACGAAAGTGGGCCCCATATAATTTACAAGCTGATTTGTAATAAGGGTCGCGACCAGCTCTCGCCGTAGAGGGTGTTCTTGCATATACCCTTTATATTTTGCCAATTTTGCAGGGAAATACGTGAACAACCATTCATCCAGTAATGGGCTATCCGGCAGGGTACTTGCTAAAAGAGCCTGATAAATATCCATTTTGGCATAAGCTAATAATACACATAGCTCAGGCCGTGTATAACTTTGCTGGCGGCGCTGCCGATCTTGCAGGCTTTCTTCATCGGGTAAGAACTCAAGGGTCGGGTTTAATAATCCTTGCCGCGTCAGCGCATGTTGCAAGCGCATGGTGGTTTCTGTGCCGGCTATGCCTTGGCGTGCCTTAAGCGTAATGACCAGATTTTGATCTCGATTTGTGTCTAAAACATGTGCGGCGATATCATCCTGCATGGCAGCCAGTAGCTTATTGCGCTGCACTTGCGACAACTTTTTCTGCTCCTTCACCTCGCGCAGTAAAATTTTGATGTTGACTTCATGGTCGGACGTATCTACGCCGGCCGAGTTATCCAAAGCATCGGTGTTTACCGCACCACCGGATAGGGCATACTCGATGCGGGCAGGCTGGGTGAATCCAAGGTTACCGCCCTCACCAATACATTTAACCCGCAACTCAGATGCATTCACGCGCAGGGCATCGTTCGCCCGATCGGCCACGGCGGCATGGCTTTCGTGGCTGGCTTTAACATATGTACCAATACCCCCGTTCCAGAGCAGATCCGCCTCAGCTTTCAGAATAAATTTTATTAAATCATCTGGCGTGATTTCTGTATGGGGAATATCGAGCAATGCTTTTATTTCTTTGGTTAAACTTAGCTTTTTGGCTTTCCGTTCAAAAATAGCACCACCGGCAGATAACATATCTGGCGTATAATCTGCCCATGTGCTGTACGGCATATTAAACAGGCGCTGACGCTCTTTAAAGCTGGTAGCAGGGTCGGGGTTAGGATCAATAAATATATGTAAATGATTAAATGCGGCAATGAGTTTTATGTGCTCGGAACAGAGCATACCATTACCAAAAACATCGCCAGACATATCGCCAATGCCAATAACCGTAATGGGCTGGCGTTGTACATCTATGTTCTGTAACAGAAAATGTTGGCGTACGCTTTCCCATGCGCCACGGGCCGTTATACCCATTTCTTTGTGATCATAACCTTGGCTACCACCACTGGCAAAAGCATCATCTAGCCAGAAGCCTGCCTGTTGGGCTTCATCGTTCGCAAAGTCGGAAAAAGTGGCTGTGCCTTTATCGGCCGCCACAACCAGATAAGGATCATCTTCATCGTACCGCACAACCTGCGCCGGCGATATAACAATACCATCCTGACGATTATCTGTGATACTGAGTAAACTTTGAATAAACTGGCGATAGTATTTTTCGCCAGATGCCATGCGTTCTGCTCGCTCAGTTGGTATCGGGGTTTTTATGACAAACCCCCCCTTCGCCCCCACCGGTACAATAACCGTATTTTTGGTGGTTTGCGCCTTCATTAACCCTAAAATCTCGGTACGCAGATCGCTATGACGATCCGACCAGCGCAAGCCACCACGGGCAACAGAGCCGCCACGCAGATGAATCCCCTCAAAATCTGCACTGTAAACATAAATTTCTTTCCATGGCTTTGGCTCTGGCAGGCCTTCAATTTTGGAACTATCCAGCTTGAATACCAGCGGTGCAGCTGAAGATGTCCGCTGCCAAGCATTTGTACGCACCGTGGCTAAAATAACATTCATAATGCAGCGCAGCATTGTATCTTCATCCGAACTCAAAATATTTTGCAAAGCATTAACTATATATTCTTTATAGTATTCCTGTTTCTTTTGGCTTTCAGAACGACTCATATCGGGGGCAAAACGTGCGTTAAACAGCTCGGTAAGCGCGCAAGCTATACCACTATGATTCACCAGCACTTGTTGCAGGCTGTGCATACCAAAACGCAGGGCAATCTGATGCACATAACCCACCAATGCCCGCAGAATAACAACTTGGTCGATGGTGAGGCCAGCATTTATAATTAAGCTGTTGAGGCGATCCGCCTCCAGCTCGCCGCACCACAAAGCGTGTAACGCCTGCTCTAATATAGGGCGGGTGTTTTCATCAAGATGCTGGCCCGTTTGTGGCTCAATATCAAATTGGTGCAGCCACACAAGGCTGCCATCCCCTGCATTTAAGCTGTAGGCATTTTCTTTAATAATCTGCAGGCCTAATTTATCAAAATAGGGCATGGCGTCTGACAATCCCAGAGGTTTTTGCGCCCGAAAAACTCTGAGCTCTGGCAATTTATGGGCATGGCCGGGCACAAAATGAAAACGAATATTTTTATGCGTTGCCATATCTTCCAATACAGCAATATCCGCTTGAGCTTGGGGGATACTCGTTTTTTCAACATATGTTTCGTTAAACGTGTTCACATACTTGCGGTAAAGTGCCAGGCCATTCAGCGTATCTGCCTGAGTGAGGGCTAAAAAAAGCTCATCATGCCACCCCAAAATAGTGTTTTCCACCAGCTGTTGAATTTCAGCTTCCGAGCAAGGTGTATAGCCGTATGTCCGCTGGCGCACTTTTATGGTTATTCTGACCAATGGCGCATCGCCCATACGGACTTGATAATCCAAGCTTTCGCCATCCAATTTATCCATCAAAAGCTGTTGGATTTTAAGCCGTACGCTACTATTCATCCGCTCAAGCGGCAAATATACAAAAACTGTATGGGCTCGTTCCTCAGGCCGAGGGCACATAAATACTTTTAACTGTGGCAGCTCTTGGATTTTGAATACACCCTCTGCAACCCGCGCCAGATCAGAAACCGGCAGCCGAAACAACTCATCACGCGGAAATGTTTCCAGAATATTTTCTAGCGCACGCCGGCGGTAGGCATTTTGGCTACCATCCGTCAGATTCTCGATAATTTCATTAATTTTGCTACTCACAATCGGCACATGCCGCGCCTGCGATGTATAAGCCTGTGATGTAAATAATCCCACAAACCGGTGCTCGGCACATACCTGCCCTGCATCATCGTAGGCCTTAATGCCAACATAATCCATATCGGCATAGCGGTGAACGCGAGACTTTTCTAAAGTTTTACTGATACTTATAAAGGCATCATTACGCATAAAAGCTGCCAGATTCGGCGGTACTTCACTCAGGGGCTTGGGTTGCGCAAGGCTTTGCGACGGGTGGCGCAAAATACCCAGCCCAGATCCTTTAACCGCCTGAATTGTTGCTTCTTTTTTGCCCCGCGCCGGCGATATAGCATAAGCACGATACCCAAGAAACAGAAAATGATTATCTAGCAACCAGTTTAAAAATGCCAAATCATCGGCATGCCGACCATTGTGTGGCGCCATTTGACTGGCATTTGCAATCAATTTTTTCAGCTCATCTGTCATGGCCGAAAAATCGGTCACAGCAGCATCCACATCGTTAAGTGCGTGGTAAATATCTTCTGATAAATCGGCTAAAGCCTGTTGGCTTTGCCTTTCAAATTTTGCATGAAAATGCACATTATCGGTTTGCGTTTTATGCGTTACCTCTGCCAACGCCCAACCACGGTGTTGCAGCTGCAGCAAAATGGTATCTACCACAAATGGCATACTTGGTGTTACCACCTGCACACTACTGTGCAGGCCATTGACCTGCTGCTGAATATCAACAAATGTGGTTTGCGTTATTTTTTTCTTTATTTGCATAGAACGCTACTATAGACGCCTTTTTTACGCTTTGTCTATGCCTACCGTACGCTAAAGGGGGGCGGTTGTGTTTCTTATAGCAGCAGAGTGATACTTATTGTTTTATGATAAGCCATCAGCGCCGCACTTTGACACTTTCGTCGGCAACATCATTCACAATTTCCAGTGCTTTAGCGGCAGCTTTGAACGCTTGACTGGCTATTTTCAGATCAACGCTGGATTTTGCCAGCCCCGGAGATTCCTGAGCCGTTGCCGATGCTGCATTATCTGCATTATTTGCTTGGTTACGCGCGGGCTGATTGTTTACGTTTGCTTGATTATTCGCTGCCGCAACTTCGTTCGCCGCATCGGCAAAGGTATTATTTATATCCTGCGCTGCCTGATTCACTTTTGCGGTTTGGCGCTGCATGCCTTGCATCAACGTAGATTGTGCCTTGGTGATTTCCATCATAAATACCTCTCTTACACATCTTCTTTATAATGAATTTGCCGGCTTTGGTAGCCTATGGCTGCCAGCAGCTGCTCGGCGGCACTATAACTTTCTGCCGCTTTTTCCAGCGTAATCAGGCTGATAATACCATAAGTGGCATCGGCTGCTGTTACCTGCGTTGTTTCATCCATATGAGACTGAGCCGAAGCCGAACTTTGCGCTATACCTGCTGGACTAAAGCGTTTTTCCCGCTGCTTTTCCATTTCACGCACAGCTGGATCGCTGCCACCCGTTGCCAGAATGGACATAGACGTTGACATTGCTGGACTTACCAGATTTATCATGTACTTTGTGCCTCTCTTTCCTCAATACCTTATAGTACACAATAATAACTATGGCTGACAAGCCGCCTTATTTTAGGTATAAACAAGATTATGACCTTTCTTTTCCTCGATACCTGCCTGCCCACCATGTATATTGGTATATTAAAACAAGAACATGATGTGCCACAGGTGATGCTGGATGCTGCGCCGCGCCCGTCCGAGCGTTTACAACTGAATGTTCAAACCCTGTTGCATGATAACCAACTGAAAAAAGATGATATATCTGGCATTATTATCACAACAGGTCCGGGTTCTTTTACCGGCGTCCGCGTTGGTATTGCCTTTGCCGAGGCTTGGCGCACCGCCTTGGGGATACCTGTTTATCCTTTCACAACAATGGCGGCTTTATCTATCAGTTTTCAGGCACAGAGGCCAAAAACAGCGCATACATGTGTACTGGATACTCTCACCGGAGATGTTTATGCCCAATCTTTTCAAGCGGATGGTACACCAGAGCATGCGCCGGCATGTCTGCCGCAAGCAGATTTGCCAAATCTTCCGCATCACAGGCTGGTTGGGCATAAACTGGATAACAGCCTGCAAGCTGGCACAGACGAAATTGATCAGATTGACTGGTCTTTGCCGGCACTTTATCGTGCTTCACAACAAACTTCCCCAGCCAGCGGTGCTATAACGCCGCTTTATGTCAAATTGCTTGCGTACAGAAAATACTAATCTGTTTAACAGCTTAGGTTTGATGGTGTGCTTCTACCCATTTGATTGAGTGATCGGTATCGCGGTAAATCATGTTCATCTCGCCTGTCTGAACATTTTGGAACAAAAAGGCAGGTTTATGGAGCAAATCCATCTGCATAATGGCTTCGTCCACACTCATGGGGCTGATGTCGTTGACCTCACGATGCTTGACCTGTGGGGCAAACGCTTCGAACCAATTGTCATCTTCCGAAGTATCGTTAAAGCCCGTTTCTTCCACAACACTCACGGCAGCCGCAAGTTTCTGCATATCGGCAATGCGGCCTTCGTGCTGTTGGCGCCGCCGAATATGTTTTTTAAGGCGACCTTTGTATTTTTGAAGTTGCTTTTCCAACTTATTCGTTGCATCGGTCATGGCGACGTAAGCATCTTCACCCAAGCCAATTGCCCGCAGAATAATACCATTAGCGTGCGCGGTAACTTCGGCCTCAAACTTTGGCCCTTCGTGCGTAAAGGAAATATCTGCTGTCGTGACCTTATCAAAGTACTTGTCTAGTTCGGCGATTTTTTCTTCACAAAATGTTTTTAGGCTAGCGCCCAAATCCATGTGTTGGCCGGCTATGGTAATGTTTTCTGCAGTCATAACATCTCCTTTTTGTTCACTTATATGTTCAGATTTTATTCTAACCGAATATGAGACCTTTGGAAAGCAAGCCCGCTATCGTCGTTTAGCATTACGCGCGGTAACGTCGTTGGGAGGAGCTACCAATACCCAATGATTCTCTGTACTTAGCAACTGTACGCCGCGCAATCGTAATGCCTTCGTCATCTAGCAGGCTAACCAGTTTTTCATCTGAGAGGGGTTTTTGCGGGTTTTCATTTTGAATTAGTCGTTTGATAATGGCTTTAACACTTTGAGCCGCCACATCAACCTGCCCACCGGTGGTATGAAGCCCCGCAGAAAAAAAGTGTTTTAATTCAAATGTGCCCAATGGTGTTTGCATAAATTTGCCGCTGGTCACCCGCGATACGGTGGATTCATGCACACCTACCTGTATAGCCACTTCTCGCAGGGTCATCGGCTTCAGGCTTTCAATGCCATAATCGAAAAAATCCCCTTGCGCGGACACAATGGCTCGGCTCACTTTCAGAATTGTGCGCGCACGTTGCTCTAAGCTCTTCACCAGCCAACTGGCACGGCTGACGCGATCGTTAATATAGTTTTGGGCATCCTTATTGGCACCTGAAAACAAGCCCTGCGCCGTCTGGTTTAGAAGCACTTGGGGCAACGCCTCGGCGTTAAGTTCGGTGCGCCATTCATTATCTTTTTGATAAACAATCACATCTGGAATCATCGTCTGGCTGTTATCGGCGGCATACTGCAGGCCGGGCTTGGGGTTTAAGTGTTTTATCAAATGTACTGTTGCCTGCATCTCTGCCAAATCAACTTTTGCTTTGCGTGCCAACGCCTGCACTTCCCCGCGTGCGAGTAAATCCAGATGCGCTAGTACAACCTTTGCTGCCGGTGTAAGCGCTTTGTGGGCAACAAGCTGCACTTCCAAACATTCTGCCAGCGTTCGCGCCCCTACCCCTACAGGATCAAATGTTTGAATCACCGCCAAAATACGCCGCAAGTGTTCTTGGGGGACATTTAATTGCTGGGCTGTATTCGCCAGATCTAGGCGCAAATAGCCATCATCTGCGATGGCATCAATTAAATAGCGGCCTAAAAATAAATCGGCGGCTTCCTGTACGGCCATACCTAATTGGCTATGCAAAATATCTTTGAGTGTTTCCTGTTTATGGGCTGTAGATTCCAGAATATCGCCAGCACTGTGCTCGGATGATCCTGTGGACGCGCCATCATATCGACTACTCTGATAAACATTATCCCAGTCTGTATCTAGCGTATCTGTGTGCATCTCGCCATCTGTCAGCGCAGCGGCGCTATCGGAAGGCTGCAAATCATCTACATCTGGCAGGCTATCTTGCTCTTGAAAAGCGTCATCAGCTGAAAGGAACGGATTATCCATAAGCTCTTGCGCCACAAAGGCCTGCACATCCTGCACGGGCATGGCCAAAAGGGCAATGGCCTGCTGTAGTTGAGGGGTCATGACCGGCCCCTGACTTAGTTTTTGTTGCAGCGCTGTGTTCAGCTTATTCATAACTATTTATTAACCTTATGCAATTTTTATACCATATTTTACGTTACCTCTATTTATGATGCACGCTGCAAATACGCCTGACAGGCGCAGGTGTGTGATTATTGTTATAAAAAGAAAGTTATGCAGATATCTCAATAAGCAAAAACGCGCCGTAATAATTCGGTGGTGCGGCGGGCTGGATTTTCACGTATAGCCGCCTCTTCCTGCGCCAGATAATAAAATGTGCCGTCTATCGCTTTACGGGCGGCGTATTCGGGCAGATTAAGATTTAACTGGGGAGCAAAAGGCAGTGTGGCGTAAGTCTGCTGAATCTCATTATACAACTGCATAGCGCCTGCCTCCAGCAAACGCCTTTCTATCACTGGCGATAATGTATCCACCAGCTGTGGGGTCATCCGTTGGGCAAAATAACGGGTAGCGGCATCTGGTTCTCCTTGCAAAATTTGCATTGCATCGGTGACCGTAAGCGCACTGGCGTGCCGCCAAAAAACATCGGCAAACAGGGGTTGGGCTTCCTCTGCTGCCTGATTCATGCGTTTTTCCAAATCATCAAGCAGGTAACTCATGCCGGTAACCTGTAACACTTGGCGCGCCTGCGCCAATACGGGCGGCAGCTGAATCCTTATCGCTCTGTCATTAAAATACGCCCCCGGCTGGGAAAGCCGATGGGTGACGCGGTCGGAGCCTATACGTAAGGCCTCGCGCAGGCCTTCTGCCACCATAGCCTCGGAAAGGCCGGGCGTTGTATTGGCATTACCCGTTGAGCTTGGTATTTGTATGCTCGGCAAGGACACGCAGGCAGCCAGCAAAAACGTTAAACTCAAGGCAATAAGATGCTGCATGCTTGAATTACCCGGCACCGGGGCCAGAATCTTCTTGCCGAGTTTCTACAGAAATCGGATTATTTTCCAGCTCTTTATAAATAGCTTTTACCTCGTGCAGGCTTTCCACTTTGTGCTCAAATGGAAATGGATTCGGTACTTTTCCCCGACGCATCAGGTTCAGGGCGTTACCAATCTGGCCAAATATCCCCATAATTCCTGCGGTTTTTAGCAGCATGAAGGGCTCGTTCAATACCCCCCAAGTGGCAATATCTTTTTTAAACACCATGGCATGTCGCGCACCGGGATTATTGGTGACGCCCGCATGAATGGCACGTTCTCGTAGCTTTAGAATAGCCTCCATGGGGGCGACATCTTTGGGGCAGGCATCAATACACATACCGCAGCGAACACAATCCCAGATGCCATTTTTCTTAGAAAGCTCTTGCAGGCGTTCTTTTTTATGCCCTTCCCGCGGGTCGGAAACAAAACGATAGGCTTTGGCCAGTGCTGCCGGCCCTAAAAAATCCGGGTTGGTATCAAGTGCCACACAATCCGAGTAGCAGGCTCCGCACATAATACAATTACTGACCATATTCACCTGATCGTAGGATGCCTTGTTTACCTGACTGGTTGATTCTGTGCCTTGTTGCACATAGGGCTTTATATCTTTTACTTTTTTATAGAAAGGTTCTATGTCCACCACCAAATCTTTCAGCACCGGCTGGTTTTTCTGGGGGCCAATTTCAATAACACCATCTGGAACTGCTGCAATATTTTTATCCGGGTTGCCGTTAATGAGGTCTGTAATTTTGGTTTTACATGCCAAACGCGAGCGATTATCAATAAACATACCACAGCTGCCACAAATACTGGCCCGACAACTCCGCCGAAAGGTCAGCGAGCCATCCTGTTCGCCTTTAATCTGTTCCAGCCCCATCAGCACGGTCATGGCGCCATCATATTTTACTTCGTAGTCTTGTGTACGCGCTTGTGTTTTACCGTTTATTTGTGCGCCCCGCTGAACACGAAATGTAACAGTGTGTGTGCCGGATTTTTGTTTTGTGGGCATGGTTATGGCTCCCTTTAATATTTTTAGTATTTACGCTCTTGTGGGGCGTAATCTGCATTATCTACCGTCCGGACGTTATCGCGCCCTAGTACCGCCTTGTTTTTTGCGTTATCCCACTCGGCTGTAATATGCACAATCCAGTTGGCATCGTCGCGTTTGGGATATTCCTCGCGGGTATGCGCACCTCGGGATTCTGTCCGCTCCAGCGCGGTTAGCACCGTTGCTTCGCCAAGCTGAATCGTATTTTCTAATTCCAGCAATGTCACCAATTCGGTATTGAAGGCATCTTCCTTGTCGTCCAAGGCCGTTTTTTTCCAATCGCGCTTTGCCTGTTCTACGGCTTTTTTGGCAGTGGTGAGGCGTTCTTCGTCACGAAAAACACTGCAGTTTTCGTTCATACTCCAGGTCAATTTCTCACGAATATCGTGCTGGCTGGTGGCGCCTTTGGCAGGCCGCGCCTTGATGGCAGCAATTTTTTGTTGCGCCGCCTGTAAATCATCTTTCTTAGATTTGGGGACTTTTTTACCTTCATCCTGCACAAAACGAACAATTTCTTTGCCCGTAATTTTGCCAAATACAATGGTCTCTAGCAGGCTATTGGCGCCTAACCGATTGGCACCATGCACAGAAACACAGGCTGCTTCGCCCGCGGCAAACAGGCCACGTGTGCCTATACTGTGCCCATATTTATCGGTACGGATGCCGCCCATGGTATAATGGCAGGTTGGGCGCACAGGTATTGGTTTTTCAATGGGATCCACATTCTCAAAATCTATTGCCAGCTGCCGAATTTGGGGGAGCCGCTCCATAATCAGATCGCGCCCCAAATGGCGCACATCCAGAAAGATTGCCCCATCTTCACCATTACCGCTAAGAATCTCGGTCATTTCTGCCCGGCTGACCACATCGCGGCTGGCCAGCTCCAGCTTATTCGGCGCATATTTTTCCATAAAGCGTTTGCCATCCTTGCCAATCAGGTAAGCGCCTTCGCCCCGCACCCCTTCACTGATTAAAATGCCCGTACTACGCAAACCTGTGGGGTGGAATTGCACCATTTCCATATCGGCTGCTGGGCCACCAGCACGCATCGCTGCTGCCACCCCATCGCCGGTACAAATCATGGCGTTGGTATTACTGGCAAATAAACGACCATAGCCCCCGGTGGCCATACAAACCGCCTTGGCATTAAACTGATGAATAACCCCTGTACGAATATCCATGGCAACGCAACCACTCACCCGTTGCGGACTTGTGGTGGTATCCAGCGTTAGATCCATCATAAAATACTCATCATAGACAAAAACGCCGTTTTTAATGGCTTGTTCCCACAGTGTGTGCAGCATGGCATGCCCCGTACGATCGGCCGCGTAGGCCGTACGCGGAAAATTCTGACCCCCAAAAGCCCTCTGGGCAATGGTACCATCATCCTCGCGACTAAAAGGACAGCCCATCGCATCAAGGTCGAGCACGGCCTGCGGGGCTTCGGCACACATCATATCCACACTGTCCTGATCGGCAATATAGTCGCCCCCTTTTACCGTATCAAACGCGTGGTGATGCCAATCATCTTCTGGGTTAATGGCGGCATTAACACCGCCTTGAGCTGCACAACTATGGCTACGCAGCGGATGCACTTTGGTCACCACCCCCACCGATAATCCAGCGGTAATCCCTTCAAAAGCCGCACGCAAACCAGCAAGCCCTGCGCCAATAATCAGAATGTCGTGTTTTTTCATTTTGTACCTTTTTGTTATAGGCAAGGTAAGCCAATCTCTGACATATCACAAGCTGGTGTGTGTTAATTTTGGGGGATGTGTCGGGAATACGTCACATTATGGTGCCGGTGAAACTTCCATTTCCAAAATTCGCCGCCCGTCAGCCTTTGTGACCTTAAATAGTAAGTCTTCTGCCGTAATTTCCTCTCCTGCCGCGGGAATACGACCCACATAGGCAAACAGGTACCCGCCTACGGTTTCCGCCTGTTCTTCATCTTCCGGCACAGACATATTGAAAAAAGACCTAAAAGCCTCCATCTCCATACGCGAATCTATGGCATAAGTCTTATCTGTCAGCCGTTTTGGCGGCAGGGGCTCGGCATCAGAGGTATCCTCGTCTTCAATATCGCCGACCAGCTCTGCCATAATATCTTGCACCGTTACCAAGCCGGCTGTACCGCCATATTCATCCACCACCACTGCCAACTGGGCGCGATCTTTCCGAAAACGTTTCAGCACGCGGTCTAACGTCATACTTTCTGGTACAAAAGGAATCGGCCGCATCATCGTTTGCAGATCAAAATCTGCGGGCTCTCCCACATACATAACAACATCTTTTAAAGCCACATAACCCAGAATATCATCCAGATTTTCCCCCGCCACTGGCAAGCGAGATTTCCGGGTTTCGCGGAAACGATTGAGCGTACTTTCATAATCAGCATCTCTGTCTAGGGTCATGATTTCGGAACGGGCAATACTAATTTCATCAGCGGTCGTTTCATCCAGCTGGAGGGCGGCCGAAATCAGCGTGCGTTCCTCTTCTGTAATTACATCTTCACCGTGCGAATTGTGCTCTAACAAATCATGCCATGCTTGATCGGCATCCGAATGAATCCAGCGCCGCATTTTGCGCCGCAGGCCATTAAAACCAGGGATTTGTGGTACCAAAGCGCGCGCCCGCCTCGGGGATGCTGGTTCTTCAGACATAAGGATTCGATATTCCCAATTGTTGTAATATGTGTATTTCCAAGGCTTCCATTTCTGTTGCTTGGTCAGGTGTTTGATGATCGTACCCCATAAGATGCAATATACCGTGAACCACCATATGCTGCAAATGATATTCAAGGGGTTTGCCCTCCGCAACGGCCTCAGCCACGATTATATCGGCCGCGATGATGATATCCCCTAAGTAGGTAAGCCCATCTTCTGTGGTATCTTCTGCCGGAAAAGATAAAACATTCGTCGGTTTATCCTGCCCCCGAAACTGCTGATTCAACTGCTGCACCGCTGGGTTATCTGCCACCACAATACTGGCCGCCCAACTGCCCCCATATGGGGCGGCGGCTGGCAGATAGTCCACAATTGCAGCATGGGCTTGCTGTATCAGTTTTTCCATCTCTGACGTAGATAATAAACCACAGGTGCGCCGAATATCTGTATTTAAAATACAATCCTTTTGCATGTTCTATCCTTTACGCTATGATACCTCAATTTATTTCTGCCGTTCCAGAAATGGTCGCAATACACAATACAGCTTTATGCTGCACGTTTTAATAAGTCAAAAGGATATTTATGATTCAACAAGGACAATACCTCTTTACGTCCGAAGCCGTATCCCC
>CAZDNZ010000002.1:19525-23096 GCA_964506925.1 uncultured Pseudomonadales bacterium
GGATATTTATGATTCAACAAGGACAATACCTCTTTACGTCCGAAGCCGTATCCCCCGGCCACCCCGATAAAGTTGCTGATCAAATTTCTGATGCATTGCTGGATGCCTTTTTGCAGCAAGATGCCCATGCCCGCGTGGCGATTGAAACCCTCGTTACCACCCAGCATGTAACCCTGGCCGGAGAGTTTCGGAGCCACTTTACCCCGGATTATGAAGCTGTTGTCCGGCAAACGATAAAGGATATTGGCTATACCCCAGCTGTCCAGCCGGATTTTAACCATGAATCTGTGGAAATTCATAACTACCTTCATGGGCAGTCACCCGAAATTGCGCAAGGTGTAGATGCTGGCAATCGCGCCAGCGAAGGCGCTGGCGATCAGGGCATTATGTTTGGCTTTGCCGTCAACGAAACCCCGGCTTTCATGCCTGCCCCCTTGTATTACAGCCATAAATTGCTTCAGGCCTTACAGGGGCAACCGGGTTTGCGACCAGATGCCAAAAGCCAACTCACATTTGCCTATAACGCAGGTGTACCGCAGCGGGTGCACACGTTGCTCGTGTCGCATCAACATGAAGCAACCACCACCCAAGCGCACATACAAACGTTGGTAAAAGCCACCGCCCAAGAACTGCTTGGTGATTTATTGGATGACGACACCCGCATTCTGGTGAATCCTACCGGTTCGTTTACCCACGGCGGCCCCGGCTGTGATACAGGGTTAACCGGACGCAAAATTATTGTGGATACCTATGGCGGCATGGCACGGCATGGTGGCGGCGCCTTCTCAGGTAAGGATCCCACCAAAGTAGATCGCAGCGGCGCCTACGCTGCCCGTTATCTAGCCAAAAATATTGTGGCGCAAAATTTGGCAGCCATGTGTGAAATTCAGCTGTGTTATGCCATTGGCATTGCCGAGCCACTAGCGATATATGTGAATACATTTGGTACAGCCGCCCATGGGCTGACAGATGCAAAACTGGCCGAAAAAGCCCAGCATGCTATGGATCTGACGCCCCGTGGCATCCGCGAGCACCTTCGCTTAAACCGGCCTATTTACCTGCAAACCGCCCGACATGGCCATTTTGGGCATGCGGCATTTCCGTGGGAACAGATTGATTTAAGCCTGTAAATTTCATCCGAGCATTCTATTCATAATTTAACTTAACAATGACGCATTGTTAAGTGGACAAATCGCTCGTTACCACGCAGACATAGTCGTTTAACTGTGCAAATGCAAAGTTAAACGACTATACCTTACCATGCTGGACAATAGGCCCCTAAACGCGTATTCTGGGCAAAATCATCAAAAGAAAGGTTCCCGCTCATGACGCAAGATATGTCTGTTTTTGGGCTTTTTATGCTGGCCGATCCGTTTGTTAAACTGATTATGCTTGGCCTGCTGTTTACGTCCATTATGGTCTGGGCCATCTGGCTGGCCAAAAGCCTGCAAATGGGGCGGCTACACCGCCAAGCCCGACAGTTTGAAGATGCTTTCGCCAGCGGCCAAGATTTAGAAGCCATGTATGGTGAAATGCGCCCACAGCGCGCCAGCCATCCTATGGCCAAGCTGTTTATTGTGGGTACGCAATCTTTTCGGGAAATTGAAAACGAAACAGCCGACGAAGATGGCTTTCGGCCACGGCCCCTGATGCGGGTGCGCCGCCAGATAGATATTACCCTCACCCGCGAGATGGAACAAATTGAAAGCTGGCTGCCTTTCTTGGCTACGGTGGGCAGTACCGCCCCCTTTATCGGCCTGTTGGGTACGGTGTGGGGTATTATGAACAGCTTCCAAGGTATTGCGGAAATGCAGAATACTTCTCTGGCCGTGGTGGCACCGGGTATTGCCGAGGCACTGCTGGCCACGGCATTGGGCTTGTTTGCAGCAATTCCCGCTGTGATTGCTTATAACCGATTATCCAACAGTGTGGGGCGTTACGCTGGCCGGCTGGAAACCTTTGCCATGGAATTCATTGGCCTGCTGGAGAAAAAGCGGGAAAAAATCCGGAGTGCAGCGTAAATTTACGATAAGGAGTGAGTTAAATGGCGGCCCCCCTCTTGGATAAAAACGATAAACCCTTCAGCTACCGGCGGACGCCTATGTCCGACATTAACGTTACGCCTTTTGTGGATGTTATGCTGGTGCTTCTCATTGTCTTTATGGTCACGGCACCGATGATGACGCAAGGCGTGGACGTTAAACTGCCTGAGGAGGAAACCGCGCCCATGACCCAAGCGCAGGAGCCGCTTCAGGTCAGCATCAAGAATGATGGATCTTTATATATTCAAAACCGCAATGTTACGCTGGATGCCCTGCCCGCCCGCCTGAAAGCCATTACGGCACTCAAGCCAGATACCATGATCGTTATCCGTGCCGATAAACGTGTGGATTATGGCCAAGTTATGAATCTCATGGCGGCATTACAAACGGCAGGACTGGTTAATGTGGGGCTGATAACCCAGCCGCAAACACCATAAGGCGGTGGCATGACGTTACCCCTGCGCCTTGCTCTGATCATTTCTGGCCTAGGTCATTTGTTGGCTCTCATCCTGCTTTCTGGCACATTCCAGAATTGGTTTCAGGAACCGCCGGAACAAACCATGCAGGTGCAGCTTATCAGCATGGCGCCACCTGCTGAAAACCCCAAAGTGGAACAGGATCCGCAGCCAGCGCCCAATATTAAAACGCAGGCCAGCGCTGCCCCGCGGGAAGCACCGGATAACATGTCCCCGCAGCCCAAGCCTAAAACGGCGACAGAAGCCCCGAAAATCAAAGTCAAAGAAAAGCCAGAACCGAAGCCAAAACCGCAGCCTAAGCCGGAACCCAAACCTAAACCAAAAAAACCAAAAAAATCCGAGGAAAAGCCCAAAAAAGAGGCGCAGCCAAGGCCACCAAAGCTGGATAAAACGCCCGATAAAACCAAGGCTGTGCGTAACACGCGGGAAGACGCCAAAACCGTGCAGGAAGCCGACGATTTTGCCGCAGCCATGGACTTTTTAGATGATGTAGAGCCGGAAAAAACCCCTATACCTGAAGCACCTAAGGATGAACTGCAGGAACTATTACGTAACGAACAAGAACAGGCGGGCGAGATCAATGCCGATATCGCTCGGATCAAACAGCATATTCAGAAAAACTGGCGGATTCCTGCAGGTATTCGGCGGGATGATAATCTGGCGCTAACCGTGGAAGTCCGCCTAAAGCCGGATGGCACGGTACAGCAGGTTAAGGTGCTGCAATCGTCGGGTAAAGGCTTTTTTGACGACTCCCTCGTCCGTGGCGTTTATAAGGCCAGTCCTTTGCCCATTCCACGCCGAGAATACGATACTTTTAGGGTGATTGAACTGCGTTTTGGTAACTAGGCCCCCCACGCGGGCGTAAGCGGGTCGGGGCGGGTCGGCCTGCCGGATTTCCGGGCTTTATGGCGGGTCGAAAGCGGGTACGTCAGCGGGTAAAAGAGGGTAAAAGCGGAAAGGATCGGGTGCAGTACCCGCGTAATCCCTTGCCCACCTTGAATGGGGACAATATTTTTCTTTTTTAGGTTTTGCGGGTCGGCGCAAGATGCTTGC
>CAZDNZ010000003.1:0-10799 GCA_964506925.1 uncultured Pseudomonadales bacterium
TTGGATGCCTGCAATTTTGATATTATGCTGTACACAGGTATGCCCGCGTAACCATAATAAAGCCGCCACAGCAAGCTCCATGCAGGTAAATAGGGGTGGCAAGCGTTTCAATAAGCGGGCAAAATCCATGATATTGCATCATTTACCATTTTGCCCCATGAAGCAAACCCAACCTTGGCATACCTGCAAAAACACACTATAGTTTGGTCATTAAGTGAAATAACAACCGAGTCATTATGATAAAAACCCTTTTGCTGACAACTTGCCTTACATGCTTGGCCTTGCCGGCCGTTTCACAAGACCATGTCCGCACAACTTGGCTGCCACTGCGGGAATTTTTTGGTGTGGAACAAGCAGAGCCGCCCGCCACAACGAAGCCTGAAGCCACAGAAAAAAAAGCTCCATATGGAACGACTCTGTCACCATCAACTGCATCCACATCGGCATCCACATCGGCGATAGAGGATTTTCTGAGGCAAGCGCCAGAGGATAGCGCCACACCTGCTTTCCCGGCAAGGCAGCAAGCAACCACTAGTCGGATTTTGCCCGCATCTTCTGTAGCCGCCCCACTGGAAACCATGCTGGCGCAACAAAATTGGTTTATGGCCGCCAACGAGGCCGCCCGCCTGCTGCAAATGCCACTCACCGCGCAGGAGAGCACCTATGTCCACTACGGGCTTTCTATTGCGCAAGCCCAGCAAAATCAAATAGAAGCTGCGTGGCAATCCCTGCAGCCTGCGCTGGAACAGAACGCCTATTTTGGCCGCGATATCCAATTATGGGCGCTCACCCTCTTGCTGCATCAAGCCGAAATTGCCCTGCTAAACAACCAAACCGCTGTTGCCCGCCAATGGCTGGATCAAAGCGCGCAGTATGTGGGGAATATGAATACCCGCTTGCGTATCAAACGGTTGGTCAAACAAATGAATACCACCGTAACCACAGAACCGCGTTATGTACGGGTGGGGGCTATGTTACCCCTTAGTGGGCCTTATGCTAAACTGGGGGAGGCGTTGCTGAAAACCATTCAAATCGCGGTGTTTGAAACCTCGAGCGTTCATTTGGTGGTTTATCCGGTTGATACGGGTGCCACGGCCAGCAGCGCCGTGAATGCGGCGCAAACTTTACAGGATTTGAATGTGGAGGCGGTTATTGGGCCGTTGTTGTCGTCGCAGGTGGATGCCGTTGCTCCCATGTTCTCGCGCCAAAATATACCGTTGCTGCCTTTTTCTTCCGACCCCCATGTAGCGGCAGAAAATGTGCATTTACTGGGTTTCCGTGCCGATCAGCAAGCCAGAGCCATGGCCGCACATGCCGCTGCCACCAGCCGAACCGATGTGGCGGCGCTGGTGCCTGCCACTCCTTACGGTTATGAGGCTTTTAACACCTTTCAGCAACGGGCGAACGAGCTGGCTCTCAATCTACGCGAGCCCGTTTTTTTTAATCCGGAAAAAGCCGACCTGCGGGCAGAGCTGGATATTTTACTGCCAAAACCTGCCAAAGAGCTGGCAGTGACCTCGGCCGATGGTGTCTCGCTGACCCTCCCGCCCACCGAGCCATTTTCTGCCCTGTTTCTGCCGGTTTCTGGCCAGATGCTGCCCTTATTATCTTCTCAGATGGCGGTTTATGATGTGGATCGTATGGATATTATGCTGTTGGGCACCACCGATTGGGCACAACTTACCGGAGGCGACCCCTACGTACCGCAAGCGCATTTTCCGGCTATTGCTGGCCACACATTTGCGGCTGAATATGCCGCACTTTACCAACAACAGCCGCCCGGGCTAGCGGTACTGGCGGCCGATGCGCTGCACGTGCTGGCGGCGGCCGCCACAGAAGATATGCCCCTGCATAATGCCCTGCTGCGCCCGAGTGGCTTTGCCGCACCGGGTGGCGCTGTGCGTTTTTACCCCCATGGCCGCACCGAACGGGCTTTTGCCCTGCGGGCCATCCGGCACAGCCGCTTGGCAGATATACAACCAGCGCCTTTGCTGCTACCGCCACT
Source organism: uncultured Pseudomonadales bacterium (assembly GCA_964506925.1). Classification (GTDB taxonomy): domain Bacteria; phylum Pseudomonadota; class Alphaproteobacteria; order UBA2136; family JAPPOO01; genus CAZDNZ01. The sequence continues at coordinate 2,006 of CAZDNZ010000003.1, forward strand.
GGTACCCGGACAGTATTAACGTTTTTTGTCTAATGAATAAGGAGACTTATGCACACATCCCCCCAACTATGGGCCATCAAAACCCGCATTATGCAGCCCCCGCAAGACGATTTTTATACCGCCCTGGCTGAAAACTTGCCCCCTTTGCAAAATGGGGATGTGCTGTGTGTTTCTGCCAAGGTGCTGGCCATTCATGAAGGCCGCTGCGTGCCACAAGATGCCGCCACGCGGGACGCGCTGGTTGAACAGGAAACCGACCTCTGGCTACCGCGCGAGCTGAATACATACGGCTTTATGCTGAGCATTATCCATCATGCTCTGATTGCCTCGGCCGGGATTGATGAAAGCAACAGCGGCGATTATTTTACCCTGCTGCCCAAAAATCCCACGGAAAGTGCACGGCAGCTGCGGGCACACCTGATGCAGACACACGGCCTGACTGAACTGGCGGTGATTGTGACCGATAGCCACGTGACGCCCCTCCGTTGGGGCACACAGGGGGTCGCGATTGGCGCATATGGGCTGGAACCCCTGCGGGATTATCGGGGCACACCCGATTTGTTCGGGCGCACGATGAAGGTTTCCCAGCATAATATTATCGATGCCTTGGCTGTGGCCAGCGTCAGCCTGATGGGGGAAGGGGCGGAATGTACCCCGGCTGTGCTGGTAAGGCAGTGGCCCAATTTGGTCTTTACGGACGAGGATACATGGCACAAACTCGTCGTGGATCCGGCGGCCGATGTCTTTGCGCCTTTGCTGGAGATTTTTGAAACCCATCGGGCATCACGCAGCTAAGGCTAAAACAAACCGGCGGAGGTGTAGCTCCGGCGGCAGATTTTGATCGCGGGTGGTAAATTGGGCTGCCTGCCCCCGTTCAGCCAGCTTTTGCAGCCGGCTGTACGGATACTGCCTGACCTGCTGTATAAACATGTTTTGGTTAAACAACACAGGCGGCTTCACAGCCATACAGGCGGCTTTTTGATCGCCAGACGCCTCCAGCTCTTCCTTTGCCAACAAAACGCGCCGTAAATGGCGCACAACCATAATGAGGATGGTATCCGCCGCTTCTCCAGCCTCTAATAATTCTTCCATCAGCATTTCGGCCTGCGGTAAGTCGCGCTGGCCAATGGCATCACACAGGCGGAATATATCGCTGGCCGGGGCGCTGCTAAGGCTCTGGGCCACATCAGCAAGGGTTATATTGGTACGCGCACCTGTATAGAGCATCAATTTTTCCAGCTCCATGGCGGTTGTTCCTTGGTCAACCCCCAGATTTTCCACCAAAAATGCCAGCGCGTCCGGCGCTATGGTTTTATCGTGCTGGCGGCAGGTTTGCTGAATTTGGTGCTGCACATCCTGTGGCCGATCCTGAAACAGGCGCACGGCCGCCGCCTTGGCGTGCTTTTCTGCCAGCTTAACGAGGCTGTGCTTGGCATCCAGCCGAGGCGCGCCCACAACAACGCACACGCCGCTGCTCAGGGTTTCTAAGCAGGCCTCTATCGCGGCTTTCACCTGCCGCAACTGCTCGGCGGGCAAATCCCCATTCAGGCCCTTTACCCGCACAACTTTTAGGCCACCAAGTAACGAGATTGTTCCGGCGGCATCGGGCAGGCGGGCAGGTTCGGTTATCAGGTCTTCAGCGGTCAGAACATCGGCCGCAAAAGGGTCGGCCAAATCAACACCGGTGGTGGCTAATACCTGCTGCACCAAACGATTCACCGCACCGCCATCGTCGCCATACACCAAAACAAGGCCGGGGAGGGCATCAACGCCCTTTTGGAGCTGTTTTTCAAACGCAGACCCATTGTATTTCATTCTGGTGACGCAGCATCTTGTTTGGCGTGGTCACGCAGCCAGAGCAGAACCAGGCTGGTCAGGTCATCAGCCAGCGTTTGCGCTGCGGCCTCGCGGGCGAACATCCGGCCAGATTCGGTGGCAAAGGGGTTGTCCTCGGTATTATAGGCACTGGTTGCTGTCAGGTTAAATGTGTGCACGGGGCTGTTGGTTTGCTGGTTCACCAGCGTAACGTCGGCTTCCAAATTAACACTTGCCCGCTGAATTGTGGCATCCCGCTGAACCGACAGTGTGCCTTGTGTTTCCTCAATGACCGCGTTTATCAGATATTTAGCATTGGCCGGGGTGGTAAAGGCGCGTAACAATTGCTGGTACACCTGCTGCGCTACGCGGCGTTCGCCAATATCCCGCTGGGTAATCTGCATCCGAATTTCACCCGGGGCGATGCGTGTTTGATCCACTTGGCCGTAAAGGGGTTTATAGCCGGCACAGGCGCTTAAAGCACATAAAACAGGCAGACAAATCAGGTAAATACGCATTTACATTCCTTTCAGTTGGCCACAATGTTCACCAAGCGGCCGGGTACATATACCTCCCGCTGGATGGTTTTGGCGGCTAAATCTGCCGCTATGGCCGCCCGCGCTTGTGATAAAGCGGCATCTTCGTCAATATCGGCTTGTACCTGTAAGCGGGTTTTCAGTTTACCGTTTACCTGCACCACTAGGGTAATTTCTTCCTCCTGCGCGGCATCAGCACTGAACGTGGGCCAAGGGCTTTTGGCCAATATGGTGTTATAGCCAAGTTGCTGCCAGAGTTCCTCGGTTATATGGGGGCAGGCGGGGTTAAGAAGCTGTACCAGTTTTTCCACACCAAAGCGCCGTAACTGCAACATTTCTGCATCGGTGTCATTGTCTGTGGGTACAGCTTGCAAGGTGTTGGCCAGCTCCATGCAGGCGGCCACCATGGTATTATACTGGAATCTTTCAATATCCTGCGTCACTTTACGGATAGTTTGGTGAATCTTGCGGCGCAAATCTCGCGCTGGTTTGCTGGTAGCGGCATCGGCGGCCGGTGTGTCCATCACACTTTGGGCTAGTGTCCAAACCCGATTCAGGTAACGCCAAGCCCCTTCAATCGCTTGTTCTGACCACTCCTGATCCCGTTCGGGCGGGGCAGTGAACAACATAAACAGGCGCAGGGTATCTGCGCCGAAGCGTTCAATAAGGGCATCTGGCGCATCGCCATTATTTTTGGATTTTGAGATTTTTTCTATGGGATTAACCTGCAGTTCCTCCCCGGTGCTTCTAAGAAACGCCTGCTCACCTTTCCAGACCACCTCGGAAGGGTAGTGGTAATCGCCGGTGCTATCCTGATAGCTGTGCCCCACCAGCATGCCTTGGCAAAGCAATGATTTAAAAGGTTCGTGAATGTTCACATACCCCAAATCGTGCAGCACTTTGGTAAAAAAGCGCGCATACAGCAAGTGCAGAACAGCGTGCTCGATGCCGCCAATATACTGATCGACACCGCCTGTATTGCCCGCGGTATCTGTACCCATCCAATAATCTACATCTGCCTGTTCCAGCGGTACATCGGCATGGGGCGAGATATAGCGCAGAAAATACCAGCTGGAATCTACAAAAGTATCCATCGTATCGGTTTCCCGCGTCGCGGCACCGCCACATTGGGGGCAGGTGCAGTGTTTCCAGCTTGGGTGGTTTGCCAAGGGGTTGCCGGGGGCATCAAACGTTACATCCCGTGGCAGCTCGATAGGCAGATTTTCCTTTTTCTCTGGCACAATACCACAATCCGGGCAATGAACGACCGGAATAGGGCAGCCCCAGTAGCGTTGGCGGGAAATCCCCCAGTCGCGCAGGCGCCAGTTTACCGTACGCTCGCCCAGATTATTTTCTTCAAAATAACGTATAACGGCTTCCTTCGCCTCAACCGCATTCATGCCAGTAAATGTGCCCGAATTCTCGAGAATATCATCGGTGCCATAGGCATTCATACCCGTGGGCTCGCCTGTTTTTTGGTTACGCTGCACCAGCGGAATAGGCAGGTTATATTTGTGGGCAAACTCATTATCGCGGGCATCGTGGGCGGGCACAGCCATAATGGCGCCCGTCCCTACGGTGGCCAGCACATAGTTGCCGATAAAAATGGGCACATCTTCCCCCGTGAGGGGATGGGTGGCCGTGTACGTGGTGCGGTATCCCTGTTTTTCCGCCTTTTCTACCGCTTCCTCGCTGGTACCTAACCCCTGACATGCCTCGATGAAGGCCGCAGCTGCCGCCTCCTGCGTGGCAATATGTTGCGCAAGCGGATGCTCGGGCGCTAATACACAAAAGGTAACGCCATAAATTGTATCTGGCCGCGTGGTATAAACCGGCAACCCTGCCGCCCAACCCGGCACTTGAAAGCTAAATTTAAGCCCTTCGCTGCGGCCAAGCCAGTTGCGTTGCATGGTTTTTACCCGATCCGGCCAGCCGTCTAGGGTGTCTAAATCGTTCAGCAGTTGCTCGGCGTACTGGGTAATGCGGAAGTGCCACTGGTGCATGGTGCGCCGCTCCACCGCCACGCCACTGCGCCAGCCCTTGCCATCCACCACCTGTTCGTTGGCCAGTACCGTATTCTCAACCGGATCCCAGTTCACCACGCTTTCTTTCCGGTACGCAATATCTTGCGCCAGCATATCGAGGAACAGTGCCTGCTGATGGCGGTAGTATTCTGGCGTACAAGTGGCAATTTCTCGGCTCCAGTCGTAGCTCCAGCCAAATTGCATCATGGTTTTTTTCATATCGGCCACGTTTTGCAGTGTCCAATCGCCCGGGTGGGTTTTGCGCTTTAGCGCGGCATTTTCTGCCGGCAGCCCAAAGGCATCCCAGCCCATAGGGTGCAGCACATGAAAGCCGGCCGCTCGCTTGTAGCGCGCCAGCACATCACCCAGCGTAAAGGCGCGAACATGCCCCATATGCAGCTGGCCGCTGGGGTAGGGGAGCATCTCGAGGACGTAGTATTTGGGCTTGGTGGCATCTTGTTCCGTGTGGAACGCAGGTTTCTCACCCGCAAACCAAGAACTTTGCCATTTTGTTTCAATGTTAGCGGGATTATATGTGGTGGTGTTTTGTGCCGAATTTTCCATAAAACACACCATACGGTTTTACGGCGCACAGGGCAAGCCTGAAACGCGGGGGTTTACTAAACTTATACCTATATTTTGTGGCATCATGCTGATATTTTTTTAGCTCGTAACCCACAGCATAAAAAAAGGGCATAAAATTTGACGCCGTCAAAAAATATGTTGGTAAAAAATGACGCCCGCTTTTAAAAAAATTTCGGATCGCATGAGGGGTAAAAAAGTTTGCACCCGCTTTTATTCCTGCCGACCCGCCAATACCCGCCAATACCCGCTTTCACCCTCTCCATACCCGCTTTTTTCCCTTGCAGCGGGTCGGAAGCGGGTATGCCAAAAAATGATTGCAGAAAGCGCGGTTTTTCCGTATCTTCAGGCCACTTTTGGAAGCATAGCTCAGTTGGTTAGAGCAGAGCACTCATAATGCTTTGGTCGGGGGTTCGAGTCCCTCTGCTTCCACCATTATAAAATTCTAATATTTTGAAATTGAATAATAATTTGGATGTCTCCATGAAAACACAAACCCGCCATTGCCCCCCTGTGTGGCACGAATAATAAAAATGTGCCTGCCCTGCCTTTTGCGCCAGCCAAGTGGGGGCTAAAGCGTTGTATTTCTTGCGATATGGTGTATCTGGAGACAGTACCTGCCGTGGATGAAATGTTTGAAAACATGGCCTGGGAAAAGACCTCGCAAACCGAAAAAGAAACCAGAAAAAAGCGCCGTTTTCTGCCAAAAGAATTCATGCGCACCCTGCGCCGCCCCCTGAATGGGCAACGAAAATCTATTCCGCAACTGCTTGATAAATATATACAAAAAGGCCGCGTTATGGATATTGGCTGTGGTGATGCCGCCCATTTAATGCATTTATCCGAGGCTTATGAGCTTTATGGTATTGAAATATCTAAGGGTTTGTACGAGCAAGCCCAGGCCAATACCACAAATCGTGCCGGCAATATGATAAATGCCGATGCTCTTTCTGGCCTTGAAGCCCAGAAAACCAGCTTTTTTGACTGTATTGTCATGCGATCTTTCCTCGAGCATGATATCCAGCCCCTGCCTATTTTGGCGGCCTGCGCCCGGACGCTCAAGCCCGGGGGACTTGCGATTATAAAAGTGCCCAACTACGGTTGCCTGAATCGCAAGGTGAGCGGGAAAAACTGGTGTGGTTTTCGTTTTCCCGACCATGTGAATTACTTTACGCCCGAGACGTTAACCGCCATGGCATCCCGCGCTGGGCTTGACATAGCGCGATTTTCCCTGCGGGACAGGCTGCCAATTAGTGATAATATGTGGCTATTTTTGCGGAAGCCCAGCGTAAATCAATGATATATTTATACTTATCTTTTCTGGCTGGCAGCGACTTTTAGGCTGCGGGCACGGGTAAGAATGGCATTTTCTATCTGGCGGGTGGTGCCATCTTCTACCTTTACGTCAACCCAGTCTCCAGCTGTTTCAGAGCGTTTTTGACGGAATATTTTCACATCCACCGCCTCGGGTGACAGCTTAGTGCCAAAAATAAACACAGATGCCTTTATGCGCTCGCTGGCGTCGTTTGGCTTGGTCGCCCAATCTGTAATAATCACGCCACCATTGCTATCTACGCTTTGTAGGGGCAGAAAATCTACCGTTTCCAAGGCCGCCCGCCAGAGGAAAGCGTTTACCGCCAGCCCACCGCCATCCACGCTACGTGTGCCGTCACCGCCAAATAAACCACCGCGAGACTTGCCAGAGAACGCATCCAGTAAATTACCAGATTCGCCAGACAAAACCCCGGGCCCTTCGGCCAGCCCCACAGGGGTAGGGTTGGGGTCGGCTTTTTCATAGCCAGAACCACCACAGGCAGTTAAAGCCAAGAAAGTGCACGCTAAAATAATGTTTGATTTTTTGATCATTTTTAGTCTCCATCGGTCAATTGGCAGTACTGTAACGCTACCGTAGCGTTGTGTCCAGCGCTGGTTATGTGAACAGCCCTAAAAACGCACCAGCATACCCAGCGCGAACAAGTTCACATCCTGATAATTTTGGCCCGCTTTTTGGGCAGAAAACCGCCGATAAAGGCCGGTCAACAGGGCACCATCCGTTAGGTGAATTTGGGCACCCAAGCCAAGGGCATCTGATTCATCTGAAACATTATCTCTCTCCATATTTGCACTGTGGTTATAGTCTATAGCTACGCTGTAATCATCGGCGTTGTAGCCGAGTTTCACATAGGTAAAATAGGGATTTTCCGCGCCTGAAACCGCATTTTGCAACGTTTGTTGGCCACCAGCCACTGTGGCGGCCAACCCCGATGCGTGCCTGATTGAGAAAGAACCAGAAAGCGTACGATCAGGCGTGTTCACGGCTATTGTTGCCGCATCGTTATGCCACTGCATACCGCCGGCCGCCCGCATGGTAAAATCATCCATTTTTTTATCATAAAACAAGGCCATGTCGGCATTGCCGCCTTGTGCTGCGCTGAAACGCCCCTGTAAGCCGTTACATTTTACCGTATGGAATGCTACGGCATTCTGCCGAAAACCGTCCAGATTTGACGACAGCGCGCCGATACTTTCTTGCAGGGCGCCGGTATTATCGCGGTATTTATAACCAGCGGCTAAGTCGGTGGTTAACGAGTACATCATGTACCCCACGCCCGCCAGATCCTGCTCGGATACACCATCTGTTGCCATGGATTGCCGCCCCAGTAAAAATGACCCAAAGGGCGTGCCCAAACCAACCCGCGCATGGCGGGCACTGAAAGAGGCTGGCGAATTTTGTGCCACAGGTGTGGGCGGTGTGCCGGCTGCCGTGTTTTGTGTTGTGAGAAACCCCGGATTATCCGGCATTTCTACTTCCAGCAGAAAACTGGCGGTTAGGCTGCTGTTTAGCGGCTGTTGTGCTTTTAGCCCTAAACGTGTGGATGCCACGCTATTATCCACCATGGCAAATTCGGTAGAGTAGCCATCATCCAGCGCGACCAAGGCTTTATGCACTTGCCCATAAAGGGAAATGGCAGGGTTTAATGTAGCGGCCTGCGCAACCAATGGAGGAGAAACAAACGCCAGCGCGGCACAAAGCATGGCGGAATGCGTGGTATTTTGCATTATTTTGATACCCTTATTCAATATACGTCATAACAACAAAAGAGGAGCCTTGCGGCTCCTCCTTCGCGTCTCGTTCTATGCGTATATGCTAGAACTTAACACGCATGTTTACACCGTAAGTGTCGATTTCATCGTAGTTTGTACCTGTTTTGTCAGCATCGTAGTTACGGTAAGTGGCCGCAACAGATACACCTTTACCCAGGTTCATTTGAGCACCCAGACCAACTGAAGTCAGTTCGTCGTTAACAGTGTCTCTTTCTACATCTTCAGAAGCGTAGTAGTCGGCTGCAACTTCAAACATGTCCCAGGCGTAACCTGCTTTCAGGTAGTAGAAGCTTGGGTCATCCACACCGGCAGCAGCTTGCTCCAGTTCCTGTTGGCCGTAAGCGACAGTACCAGCCAGACCAGAATCGTGCTTCACAGAAACTGAACCAGACATTGATGATTCTACCCGGTTGGTTGTGTTCGTTGCTTGATCGTTATTAGCCAAGTAACCCAGTGCGGCTGCAATCTGGAAGGCGTCCACTTTGCCTTTGTAGAAAACAGCTGCTTGGGCGTCACCACCTTGGCTGGCAGACACACGGCCTTGGAAGCCATTAAAGATAGGTGAGTCGTAACGGATTGCACTTGTACGGCCACCATCCATGTTGGTGGTGAAGGTGTTTACGCTATCACCAGAGAATCCACCAGCTGAAGTGCGGAATTGGTAAGCACCCAGCAGTTCGTTCACGTCGGAGTACATTACGTTGCGCACACCGGCGAGGTCCTGTTCAGATA
>CAZDNZ010000003.1:10899-15125 GCA_964506925.1 uncultured Pseudomonadales bacterium
TCGTTCACGTCGGAGTACATTACGTTGCGCACACCGGCGAGGTCCTGTTCAGATACTGTATCTGCGGCCTCGGACTGACGTCCCAGAAAGACGGCACCAAAGTCGCCAGCCACACCAACACGCGCGTGGCGGGTAGCAAATGATGCTGGGCCAGGGCTAGCAGGTGTTGGGGCGTTGTTAACACTTGTTTGTTGGGTCAGGCCATTTGATGGATTATCCTGAATTTCAGTTTCCAACAGCACAGAAACGGTCAGACCATTGTCCAGCGTTTCGGAGCCTTTAAAACCAACACGTGTGGATGAAAAATCAGTGTCCACAATGTTGATTTCTGTTGAGTTACCATCATCTACTGCCAACAGCATTTTGTTGACTTGACCATAAAGCTCTACGTCTACTGCGTTGGCCATCCCGGCCGCTGCAACCAGAGCTGATGTCAGAAAAGCTTTTTTCATATGCTTTGTCCTTTTTTGTTACATGAGCGAGACGCTTGCACGTCAGAAATCAAGATAAGCCGAATTTCCTCCCCGCGTCAACCTTCCCGGTAAAACGCCTGTTTTTTGTGCATTCACACTCGCCGGAAGTGTGGCTTTTCCGTCACTTTTTCAGACGTCCATCTCAGCATCTGGGCAACTTTCCCCAGAAATCTGGGGGTTTTTCAGCTGCAGCGCTTCTGCCACACTGGTGTACCCCGCTATGGCCGCTTTTTTCAGTTTTTTTGCATCGCGGCTAAACGATGAAACATTTACGGGGGCATCCAACACCAGAACCGCCGGATTTTGGCGCGCTTCCTTAAACATTGACTCGCCTACCTGTGCTCGCTTTGCTAAAAGCGCTTTTAATGAGGGGATGCCCTGCTGACGGGCATAATAATCCAATGTATTGGCAATAATGGCGGACACAGGCTTAACAGATGCCTCGGGCATCCTGTTTGTTAATAACACAATGTGGGTTGCGCCTTGCTGCCTTGCCACATCTATGGCGGATTGATCCGCCAGAGCACCATCTATCCAATATTCACCTTCTATGTTAACCGGTGGCCCTCCAATTACAGGAATACAGCTGGTGGCGTGGGCTATCTTTTGAATTGCCACCTCAGACGTCTGAATATGTTCAGCGCGCGCCGCGCCTGTTTGTGCGTGTGTCATCATGACATACAGCGGAACAGGGCTGGCTTTGACTTTTTCGGATGAGAGTTCTTTAGGTTGGTTGGGGCGCATGGTGTGATAAACAAGATGTTGTAAATCCATTGGCGGGCGGGCTGTGGGTTGTCCATGGGCAACAGATAATAACCGTCTGTAGGAAATAAACTCGCCTTTTTGACAATTATCTTCAAAGTAAATACTGGTACCTGCTGCCGGCGTTCCCTGTGCTAGGAACATGCAGGCAAACGCACCAGCAGAGACACCAACCGCACCATCAAAACAACGGTAAGCATCATAATCGTGCAATGCTGTTACAGCACCGCCGCTAACCACACCGGCTTGGCCACCGTCTAGCGCAACCAGCCACAGCTTTGCATTATCTGAGCGTTGCCCGGGCCGAGATGTTTTGTCTTCGTGGCGATTCCGCAACAATACTTGCGCAGTATTATTAGTTTGCATATTTTGCCTGCTGCTTTTACCAGATGAATACAAACTCAGCCGGCCAACATTATGAAGATTGCTGGGGTGTGGTTAGGGCTGTTGTAGGGGTGCCCAAGCGGTTGAGGAGCGCTGTCAGTTCGTCCTGACTTTCGTAGAATATACGCACCGAGCCAGCGCCTTGATTATCCGGCTGCCGGAGGGACACTTTTAGGCCGATATTCTCCTGCATTTGTTTTTCAAGCTCGGTAATGCGCGGATCGGTTGCGCGGCGCTGCTTCTGTTTTTTATCCGTACCGGCAAGATTCCGGACTAAATCTTCGGTTTCGCGGACACTGAGGCGGTTTTTAATGACCTTGTTTGCTGCACGAATCTGCAGGGTTTCGTCGGCTTGCAGCCCTAACAATGCACGGGCATGACCCATGGTAAGTAAACCATTACTTACACAATCTTTCAATTTCTTAGGTAAACTCAATAAACGAAGCAAATTGGTAATATGCGACCTACTTTTACCAGTGACACGCGCCATATCTTCATGAGTATAATTGAACTCGTTCACCAGCCGTAAATAGCCCGCAGCCTCATCAATAGGCGTGAGGTCGGTTCGCTGAATGTTCTCCACCAAGGCCACTTCCAGCGCACGTTTGTCGTCTAATTCCCGAATAATAACAGGCACATGGGTTAAACCAACCATCTGGGCAGCACGCCAGCGGCGTTCGCCCCCAATGATTTCGTATTTTCCATCCTTGACCGGACGAACCAGCAGAGGCTGCAAAATACCCTGCGACCGTATGGATTCGGCCAGAGATTTCAGGGCATCTTCGTCAAAAACGCGGCGTGGCTGTACAGAAGAAGGCTGCAGCTGGGCTAAAGGCAACGTAGATTCGGCGGCACCGCTTTCTATTTTGGTTGCTGTGGCATCGTCTAGCAGTGCGGAAAGCCCTTTACCGAGCCCCATTGGTCTATTGGTCATATTACGCTGCCTCCTTTGTTGGTGCATGTGATTGTTTGTTAAAGCGTTTCATAACCTCGGCCGCTAACTTAATGTATGCTTGGCTGCCGGGACATTTAAGATCGTAGATCAGCCCGGGGATGCCGTGGCTAGGGGCTTCGGACAGGCGGACATTGCGGGGGATTACTGTTTCGAAGACCTGCTCGCCTAAATATTCGCGCACGTTGGCCTCCACCTGAATGGATAAGTTATTCCGTTTGTCGTGCATTGTAAGCAATACACCAAATATGGAGAGCGCTGGATTTAGGTTCTTTCTCACTAAGTCAATGGTATTAAACAATTGAGATAGCCCCTCCATGGCAAAAAACTCACACTGTAGGGGGATAATAATGTCGGTTGCGGCAACGAAGGCGTTTATGGTCAGTAGGCCAAGGGAGGGGGGGCAATCGATGAAAATATAATCGTAGGGCTTCTCTGAACGCGCCAAAGCTTCCTGCAAACGCTTTTCCCGCGCCATGACAGAAACAAGCTCCACTTCAGCACCTGATAGATGAATCGTTGATGGCACCACATCCAGCAGGGGCACACTTGATTCATGGGTAACATCTGCCAGCGGGGCATCTTCCATCAGAAGGGTATAAATATTCTGATTAACTTGGGTTTTATCGATACCAAAGCCACTGGTGGTATTGCCCTGGGGGTCAAAATCCACAACCAGTACATGGTTGCCGCAAGCCGCCAACGCCGTGGCCAGATTCATCGCCGTGGTGGTTTTGCCGACACCCCCTTTCTGATTAGAAAGCGCGATGATGCGTGGTGTTTTGTGTTCTGATGGCATCCGTATGCACCCTATTTTTTTGCACGTTGTTCGCTCTGGGTTCCATATGGAACGGGTTTTGGAGCCTAAAATGAGTTTTTACTCAAAAGGCAACGTTTGTGATGTGTAAAAGCCGTCCCTCTGTATTTGTTATACTCGGGATTGCTTCTGTTGTCATGTTGAAAATTGCATTTGCGGACGATAATTCTGACTGCCACTCTTTACCTTTTGGAAAAAGGCAAACACCACCTGATGTTAGCCGAGGCTGTGCCCATAAAATAAGCTGGGGCAGGGGCGCAAGGGCGCGGGCCGTAATTATTTGATATTGATTTTGCGGGGGCATCTCTTCAATAGATTTTGCAGACACTTCAAAATTGGGCGCAAGGCTCAATTGATGCTGCACATGGCTTAAGAAGTCACATTTTTTTTGGCGCTTTTCACAGGCTGTTACATGGGCGTTGGTGAGTATCGCCAGCACCACGGCTGGGAGGCCGGCACCACTGCCTAAATCCAATACGTTTGCGCCCGATTTTATGTACGGCACGAGTTGGGCGCAATCCAGAATATGCCGCTGCCAGATATCCTCGGCGGTGCTGCGGCCGATTAGATTGTACGTTTTATTCCATTGCAGCAGCAGATTGACGTAAGCCTCTAACTTCTCTTGCTGATCGGGTGTTACTTCAAATGGGCTTTGCGGGGCAATGTGCGTTTTCATACCCCAACATAGCGAGACCTATTCAGAAAGTGAAGCGCCTTCATCACCACCACAAAGGATTTTAAGCTCTTCAGCGGTTAGTAGCCTCGCTGCATGCGGATTGTCATAACAATAAAGCTCTAGTTTTATCTTATCCATTGACTGCCGTGTTTCTATTTCATG
>CAZDNZ010000003.1:15225-21873 GCA_964506925.1 uncultured Pseudomonadales bacterium
CCCCCGGCAAGCGGGGGCGGTTTTGGATGATTCTGATGTTTCAGATGAATCAGAGGTAAAAGACGTAAAAATACCCGCTGGCGATAATAATACTCCAGATCATAAACGGAAAAGCCGTAAGCATAAACGGCACAAAACGGATGGGGTGGCCACTTTTCTCAGCCAATCCTGCCACAACCAAGTTTGCGCTGGCACCAATCAGGGAACCATTTCCCCCCAAGCATGCCCCAGCAGCTAGCGCCCACCAGAGGGTATCTCCATTTTCACCAAAGGCTGGCAGCATCTCTTTCAGCATAGGAATCATGGTGGCCACAAACGGAATATTATCCACGATGGTGGATATAATCGCCCCGCCCCACAGCAGCGCCATAGCTGTTGTGGTCAGGTCGCCGCCGGTAGCTTCCATCATGTGGGTGGCCAGCCAAGCAATTACACCAACATGTTCAATACCAAAGACAATTACAAATAAACCGAAGAAAAAGAACAGCGTAATCCATTCAGCGTCGGCAATGGCGTGATGCACCTTTTTATGCTGTTCATCAGCACTGAGCTTAATATTATCCAGCAACAACAGCAGGGCAGCGCCACTAAGGGCGAATGTGGCCGGTGGAATATGAAAATAAGAATGCCCCACCACAAAACCCAGCACTACCAAAGAAAGAACACCCAGAGACTTATATAACAACGACCAGTCTTCAATGGCGGCAATAGCACTCATGTTCATAATGCGGCTGCGATTTTCGGGATTTGCCGTCAGGCTTTTACGATACATAAGCAGCAGCGGCCCCAAAGTGAGGGGGGTAATAATCAGCGCCAACGGGGTAAGGTGAACCACAAAGTCCACAAAGGTGAAGTTTGCGGCAGACCCAATCATAATGTTGGGCGGATCTCCAATCAGGGTGGCTGTGCCCCCAATATTGGCAAAAAGGATGGAGGTTAATAGGTAGGGATAAGGGTTTATATTCAGCTCACGCGTAACCAGCAGCAGGACGGGGGTCATGAGCAAAACCGTGGTTACATTATCCAGTATGGCCGAAAAAACAGCGGTTACCACCGCCGTCATGCCTAAAATCCCTAATGGCGAGGCTTTGACCAGCTTGGATGTTATAATGGCTACATACTGAAACACGCCGGATTCCTTCGTAACCGTGACAATCATCATCATACCCAACAGCAGCCCCAGGGTGTTAAAATCAACAGCACCAATCGCTTGTTCCTGCGTAATCACGCCGGATATAATCATTAAACCAGCGCCCATCGTGGCGATAATCGCGCGGTTAATGCGCTCGGTAAGAATCAGCGCGTAGGAAAACAGAAAAACACCAATAGCAATCATAACATCGCCACTGGATACCGCATTAAGGCCGGCATGGTGCGCGGCATCGAGCGTTTGTGTTTGCATGGGGGAGGTTCCTTTAATCTAAAGTGTCTTTAACTTTTTCATTTCAACCTTAATTAGGCAGGTTAGCACCTGTTTGAGGCAGGCATACGCCTGTTTAGCGGGCAGGTCAAGCCTCTTTGTTCTGGTTTTGTCCACTTTGCTGCAAACGCACAGGCACCGCTTGACAAGATGCAACCGCAGGCCTATGGATAAAGCATTATTATCAACAAATGAAAGAGCCCGTTATGACCGCTGCCTTATTGTGCCTGGACCTTGTAAAAGAATTTCTGCACCCAGAGGGTAAACTCTCGGAAGACTTTGTAAAATTTGAGGAAGAGCATAAGGTCCTCCACCGCATTGCCCGGATTCAGGATCAGTTTCGTCAACAGGGCGACTTGGTTATTCACGCGCGGACGCAGTTCTCCGAAGGCCACCCAGAATGGTGCCCCCAGTGCAAAATGTACCGCTATGCCAAACGAGAAAATGCCTTGCTGCGCCACACCTTTGGTACCGAGTTTATGGAAGATGTTGCCCCCCACCCCACCGACCCTGTTATTACCAAACACCGGGTTTCGCCATTTTTTCATACGCGGCTGGAAATTATTCTGGATAGCAAAGGGGTTGAAGATCTGTACATTTGTGGCCTCAGCAGCTTAGGGGCCGTAACCAGTGCTGCGCGGGAAGGCCACGACCATAACTACAATGTTGTGGTGCTAAAGGATGCCTGTATTGGCCAGAACACCAAACAGCATACCTTGGCCATGGATGCCTTAGAGCCCTTTGTAGACGTACACAATTTTGCCGATGTGGCTGTACGGCTGACGGTTTAACTGGGCTATTCGGGTATTTCTAATCTATAATAATAGTCATAGATTGCCCGCGTCTTGCTTTTGCGTAAGTCGCGCGCTGGCCTCATGTCATCACGGCAATCTGCCGGCAGTGTGCGCCATAATGCCCGCCAGGATTTTCCGTCTAACATTTCGTCAAGCGCTGCCGTTTGCTCGTTACCGAATGCCTCTAACCATGCATCTAATTCGGGATAATATGTGTAATTGGTGCGATCCTGCCATATAATAACAACATCTGCTAAAGCGAAGACAAGTTCAGCTTTCTCGTTGTTTGCAAAGGCCTCGCACACGGCTTTTTGTTGGGCGTTTGGCACATGTCTGCCAGCCTTCTCTAGGCGACGCAAGGCCTGACGAATTTTGTTATCTGGCCCTAGCTTTGCCACACTTTCGCCATTTAAGCTGGATTGAACAATCCAGTACAACGTTTCTGCTTCCGGTGTGTTTAAATCCCTTCTTAAACGGAAAACTTCATCATATAAAGCCTCGTTCTGAACTTTGTCATCATGTGAATTAACTTGATGCATTGAAGCTGGCGTGGGTGCGCTACTATATTGATGCGCGGTTGTCTGTGCACATCCAGCCAGAATTATACCAGCAGCAGCGGCCGTTAGTACGCAGCGTGATGTTCTTAGAACATTTTTGGGGTGAAACATGTTTTTAGCTCCTTGTATGGGTAAAACCCTCGGCTGCAACATTTTCCCGCGGTTGGCATTTTCGCACATGCACCCATAAAGCCGTCAGGGCGGCGGGGGTAATCCCGCTAATACGCCCGGCAGCAGCTAGGGTTGGTGGCGTATGCTGTTTTAGTTTTTCGCGCACTTCATTGCTGAGGCCGGGGAGGGCGTCGTAATCAATATCTGTTGGAATTTCCAGGGTTTCTTCTTCGCGTAGCTGGGCGGCATCCGCTTCCTGCCGGCGTAAATAGCCATCGTAGCGGGCCTCAACCAATACCTGTTCCGTCGCATGGCGCGGTATTTCTTCTGCTGCTGGTAAAAAATGTATCACGTCAGCCCATGCAACCTGTGGGCGTTTCAGAATCTCGTATATGCTGCGCTTTTCATTGTACCCGCCAGAAACTTCCCGAATATGCTCCCCAAAAGCACTATTGGGTTCTACTTTGGTTTGGTGTGCCCACGCCATTGCTGCGGCAACATCCGCCTGCCGTTGCGCAAAAACCGCCTGCCGCTGGCTGCCCACGCACCCGACCGCTTCTCCTCGTGGGGTTAGGCGTAAATCTGCATTATCTGCCCGTAGCAGCAAACGGTATTCTGCCCGGCTGGTAAACATACGGTAAGGCTCGATTGTCCCTTTGGTAACCAGATCATCAATCAGTACACCAATGTAGGCCTCAGCACGGTTCAGAACAAAGGTTTCACCGGTATTACTGGCTTTTAGAGCCGCATTGATGCCAGCCATCAGCCCCTGGGCGGCGGCTTCTTCATAACCGGTTGTACCGTTTATCTGTCCTGCCAGAAACAGGTGGGGCACCTTTTTAGTTTCCAACGTGTGACGCAGTTCTGTGGGGTTGATAAAATCGTACTCGATAGCATAACCCGGCCGCAGAATTTCCGCATTTTCCAGCCCCGGAATGGTTTTCAGCATCGCCGCCTGCACATCAATCGGCAGGCTGGTGGAAATACCGTTGGGGTAAACTTCAAGGTTATCGTAACCTTCTGGCTCCAGAAAAATCTGGTGATGCTGTTTTTCCGCAAACCGGACCACCTTATCTTCAATACTGGGGCAATACCGCGGGCCCATACCTTCTATTTGGCCGCTATGCACTGGCGCTTGGTGCAGATTTTCCCGAATCACCTCGTGGGTTTTTTCGTTGGTATAGGTCACGTGGCAGGGCAGCTGTGGCTGGGTGATTTTATCGTGTAAAAACGAGAACGGCAGCGGGTTTTCATCGCCGGGCTGTACATCAAGGCCGCTGTAATCGATGGTGCGGGTATCCAACCGGGCGGGGGTGCCGGTTTTGAGCCGACCCAATTTGAACTCAAGCCGCAGAAGGGTTTCCGCCAGCCCAGTAGCGGCAGGCTCGCCCGCACGGCCGGCGCTGTGCTGGCTTTTACCAATATGAATCAGCCCGCGCAGGAATGTGCCAGTCGTCAGCACAATAGCGCCTGCGCTGAATGTCCAGCCGCTGGCGGTGATTACCCTGCGGGCGATGCCGGATGCATCCAGCCCAATATCTTCCACCATGGCCTGTTTAATGGTGAGGTTGGGCGTGTTGAACAGCTCGCGCTGGACGGCTTCGCGGTAAAGTTTGCGGTCAGCCTGGGCGCGTGGGCCACGCACAGCCGGGCCTTTGCTGGCATTCAACATCCGGAATTGCAGGCCGCCGGCATCGGTCATGCGGCCCATAATGCCATCCAGCGCATCAATCTCTTTGACCAAGTGACCTTTGGCCAGGCCGCCGATAGCTGGGTTGCAGCTCATTTGGCCGATGGTATCGATATTCCCCGTCAGCAGCAGTGTACGCGCACCCATACGCGCCGCCGCCGCCGCCGCTTCGCTGCCGGCGTGGCCACCCCCAATGACAATGACGTCGTAGTTATCCACAGTGCTCATACATTAAGCATATAGAGAAACCGAGGCCAGAGGTCAAGATTTGTCGTGTTTTTTGGTGGGGGGTGCGCAGCGGGTGCTAAGAGGAAAATCGTCACTTCATTTTATCATCATAGAATTAAACGAAGATATGTTTGACCTGATATGAGTGGCTGTTATATTGCTTTTTCTAAAGAATTAGAGGGAAAACATGAAATGTGGTCTGGATTTTGGTACGTCTAATTCTGCCGTCACTGTTGTGCAGTCTACGGGTGAAGTGATGCCGGTGAGGCTTGAGGGCGCACATACCACCATGCCCAGTGCTATCTTTTATGATCTTGAAGACAACAGGGTTCTTTTTGGCCGGCAAGCTATTCAATCTATGCTTGCAGGGTGTGAGGGGCGGCTGCTGCGCGGTTTGAAAACAACGCTAGGGACAAGCCTTGCCGAGGAAGGCACGCTGGTTGGGGGGCGCCGGCATTCGTTTATCGAAATTCTGACCACGTTCATTACACACCTTAAAACACAGGCGGAGGCCCAAACGCAGACAAAATTGACCCATGTGGTTATAGGACGCCCGGTACATTTTGTAGACGATAACCCGGAAGCCGACCACCGCGCAGAGCAAACCCTTAAACAAATTGCAGAGCATGCCGGTTTTACCCATGTTTCTTTTCAGTATGAACCGCTGGCCGCCGCCCTGACTTATGAGCACACCCTGCGCCAGCCCCAGTTGGCGCTGATTGCTGATATTGGCGGGGGGACTTCTGATTTTTCTGTTATTCGCCTCGCGCCTGATGCTGCACGAGCAGACAATACGGGGCAGGATATTCTGGCTAACACGGGGGTGCGTGTGGGGGGGGCGGATGTAGATAAATCTCTGAGTTTGCATACCGTCATGCCGCAGCTGGGGTTGCATACCCGCATAAAAGATCCCTTTTCGGGTGCGCCGGACACGGATATTCCCCGTTATATTTTTTCAGATTTGGCTACGTGGTATAAAATTCCAACCCTATATACTCAAAAATATCGGCGTTTTCTGGAGAATGATATCCTGCGCTACGCTGAAGACGCTAGACGATTTCGGCGGTATATTCAAATTATTAAAGAAGAAACCGGGCACACACTGGCTGGACGTGTCGAGCAGGCTAAAATCGATCTTTCCAGTTCACAGGCAGCACAGTTGCCGCTGGGTGACCTGATTGATGAAGCAGATTTTGATGTCTGCATTTCCAGAGATGATCTGGTTCATGCCATACAGGCCGAAGTGACCAAAATAGACCATGCTGTACGGTTATGCATAGCTGATGCTGGTGTTTCTCCTGCCGAAATCTCCGCCATATTCTTTACAGGTGGTACCACTGCCTTGCCTGCTGTCCGCGCTGCTGTGTGCCAGGTTTGCCCCGCCGCCAGCATTGTTGATGGCGATCTGTTCAACAGCGTCGCTTACGGCTTGGGGCTGGACGCGCGTCAGCGGTTTTAGCGCCGGGATGGTTATCATACTGTTTGCTCAAAAACCAGATAAATGAGTAATAGTAAAATCATACCAGCTTAAATCAAACGCAACGTATGCTCGGGCAACCACTTAGCAATCTGTGCCCCTAGTCCGCCCGCTACCAGACTGGCAGGTATCATGAGTATGAGAAGATTTACATCTAAAAGACCTAAATACAAATAGGTTATTCCTGCACTACTCAAGCTAACTGCCATGAGTAAATTGGCAACAGCTAACAATGTTTTCATATCCAAGCGAAAAACAACAGAGAGCGCCAGCAACATCAGGACGCCACCCCCAGCACCAGATACACCATCATAAAAACCAATCCCTAATCCAGCTAATATAGTTGCTACTTGCCAGTAACGGATAAAGTT
>CAZDNZ010000004.1:0-4615 GCA_964506925.1 uncultured Pseudomonadales bacterium
CGGTGGTTTTAATGGCCTGATATGTCTCATTAGATGTGGCTAAGCCGCGGATAATCTCGACCAGCTTCATCATGGGCACCGGGTTCATAAAGTGCATGCCAATAAATTGTTCCGGACGGGTGGTTATCGCCCCAAGCCGGGTGATAGAAATGGATGAGGTATTGCTGGCAATCAGCCCTTCAGGCTTAAGGATGCCATCGAGTTCCTTAAAAATAAGGCGTTTTACATCTTCATTTTCGGTGGCGGCCTCAATGACCAAGTCGGCGTTTGCTAAATCCCGCATGGCATTTGATGGGGTGATATTGGCTAGAGTCGCTTTTTTTTCTTTAGCCGTAATTTTTTCCTTTTTTACTTGCCGTTCCAAGTTTTTATCGATGATATTTAACGCTTTTTCAAGGGCCGCATCCTCACGATCCATGATGGTTACTTTATAGCCAGACTGGGCCGCAACGTGGGCAATACCATTACCCATTTGGCCAGCACCAATGACACCAATTGTGTTTATTTTTAGCATGCATCTATTCCTTTTTTTGATTGTTGCTGCAATTCTAACGCGAAAAGAGAACTCTGCAAGAGGGCGCACCAATTTATATGAACCGAATATCAAGCCATGTGCTTTAAAGGTGACGAATGACGCGCTTTGCTTTTTTTGTGCAGAGCAGTTATAAAGCATTTTATGGCTATTTTACCTATATATCTTCATCCACATCCCGTTTTACGGCAAGAGGCTGATGCGATTGATGTGGTTGATGATACGGTAACGCGGTTAGCACACGATATGATTGAAACGATGGATCGTATTGGTTTTGCCGTGGGTTTGGCAGCACCGCAAGTGGGGCAGAGTGTACAGATAACCGTCCTTGATATGGATGTTGTGGCGCGTTATGCGGGGGTTGGCCACGAATTAACAGGCAAGTGTGTTTTTATAAACCCCGAGATAATTAGTTGCTCTGCGCGGACAGCTGATCACGATGGTGAAGGCTGCCTGAGTATTCCGCAGCTTTATGCGACAGTGAAGCGCCCCCACGCCATGCGTGTGCGGTTTATGAATCTGGCAGGTGAATGGCAGACGCATGATTTTGAAGGTTATTATGCATTTGCGTTGGATCATGAAATTGACCATTTGAAAGGTGTTTTGTTTACAGATCGTTTGTCTTCTCTGAAAAGTAAAATGGCCCTCAATAAGTATCGGCGCCTCAAGAAGACCTTTGCTAAAAGCCTATCATATGCCCATGTGGATGAAACCGATACGGTTTATACGGGGCATGTTCATGGAGATAGTAGTGGGGGCTGATATAAGGATGCCGCTTCTGAATAATCAGCCACCGCTGCGGATTATTTTTATGGGGACGCCGCCTTTTTCGGTATTTAGTTTGCAAGCTTTGCAAGATGCCGGCCATCAAATTCAGGCGGTATATACCCAGCCGCCTCGGCCAGCTGGGCGTGGCCATAAGGAAAAAAAATCGGCCGTGCATGAAGCCGCAGAAGCCATGGGGCTTGAAGTGCGAACGCCAGCTCGCCTGAAGGAAAATGCCCTCGCCAATTTATGCGAAACGCCGTGTGACCTGATTGTTGTGGTTGGATATGGTTTATTACTGCCGCAAGCGGTGCTTGATTTTGCCCCCTGTGTGAATGTGCATCCTTCTGCCCTGCCGCGTTGGCGCGGTGCCGCGCCTATTCAATATGCTTTGCTCCATGGCGACACCAGCCTTGAAATATGCATTATGAAACTGGAGCTGGGTATGGATACTGGCCCTGTTTACCTGCGTGAACGCTTTGAAGTGGGCAGTCATCAGACGTTTGGCGATATAAACGATACCATTTGGCAGCGGGGGGCGGTGCTGCTGCAGGATGTGCTGGCTCGGTGGCCGGACATAGAGCCTGTGCCGCAGGTGGGAGAGGCAACATACTCGAAAAAGTTAACGGCAGATATGCGGCCTATTGATTGGCAAGAAACCGCCACGACCATTCATAATCAAGTACGGGCATTATCGCCAGCACCCGGCGCGACGATGCACATAAGGGGCGAAGTGTGCAAGGTGTTACGGACGTCTGTGCTGCCTAACCAGCAGGGAGAACCCGGGCGCGTGCTGGGCTGTGATGCCCATGGTATTGTGGTTGGCTGTGCCGAGCAGGCTGTGGTTATTGAGGCGTTGCAGCGGGCAGGGCGGCAGGCCATGTCTGCCGAGGCTTTTTTGCGGGGTTTTGAGCTGAAAGTAGGTGAACTTATTTCATGAAGCGGCTATTGCTGCACCTTGAATATAATGGGCAGGCTTATCATGGTTGGCAGCGTAATAGCGAGGTGATAACCGTACAAGGCCAGCTGGAGGGGGCGTTGCAGGCGCTAACGGGCGAGGCGCTGCAAACATATGGTGCTGGCCGTACCGATACCGGTGTGCATGCCTTAGGTCAGTTTGCGCATTTTGATGTGAACACTGCAAGGTTAGCCTCTTGGCCGCTGATTAAATTCTGGGATGGCCTGAACCATTATTTAAGGCCACAGATTAATGTTTTAGGGGTGGCCGAAGTGCCCGCTGATTTTCATGCCCGATTTTCCGCACAGTCGCGGCGGTATCGGTATTTGATAATGAACCGGCGTACCGGCCACCCCCATTGGTATGAACGGGCGGCTTTTATTGGCCAGCCGTTGGATATAACGGCTATGCAAAAAGCATGCGCTGCTTTTCCGGTGGGGGAAGCAGATTGGTCTGCATTTCAGAGCGCAGAATGTACCAGCACAACGTCCATGGTGAATATGCGCCAAATGGCGTTGGCAGAGGCGTCTTTTTTCCCCGATGTTCCCGGTTTTTTGTTTTTTGATATTGAGGCGGATCATTTTTTACATCATATGGTGCGCACGATTGTGGGCACATTGATAGAAGTAGGGCAGGGGAAGCGCCAGCCGGAGAGTATACCCGCCCTGTTTGCCAGCGGTCAGCGGGTAGATGCGGGTTATACTGCGCCGGGATATGGTTTGTACCTAACCCATGTGCGTTACCCGGCCATAAAGGTTGGTGAGAAAATTGGTGATATTTTTATTTAAGCAGTAAGTTTGTTCAAGCAGCTTAAAACCAATGCGTTTACCTCGGTGGTGGTGGCGTCATCCAATTCGGCCGCATGCAGTAACCCTAACGCAAACCCCTGCATAAGTAATTGCTTGGCTGTGGGGGTGGGTATTCCACGGGATTGCAGGTAAAAAAGCTGTTCAGCGTCCAAAGAACCTGTGGTGGCGCCGTGGCTGCATTTAACATCATCAGCATAAATTTCCAGCTCTGGTTTCATGCTGGCTTGCGATTTTGACCCAAGGAGCAGGTTTTCACATAACATGTAAGCATCTGTTTTTTGCGCTATGGCATCCACATGGAATTTCCCTTGAAAAACAGCATGAGCGTTATCGTTAACAAGCTGCCGTTGCTGAATGTGTGCGGTGCAATGGGGCGCGGTAAAATGCGTATGGACAAGGGTATCTGCCTGAGATTTTTCGGTTAAAACCGATAAACACCGGACATCGGCATGGGCATTTTCCCCAACAGATACAATACGTGTTTCGCTCCGATTCAGCATACCATCTGCATTCAGGGTAAACTGCCGATAGGTCGCGCCATTGTGCAGGGTAACATTTGCCTCGCGGCGGTAGCGGGTACTGGTATGCCCCATGTGTATCCGTGTGTGCTGCACAGCTGCACCAGCCCCCAGAATGATATTTAACTGGTCGTGCAGGGCAGCGTTTTCGGCGCTACGGATAAATTCAAAAATGGTTACCGTTTCCTGCGCAGGCACTTCAATGGTGGTGGTGCCACGGTGCAATGTGTTGGCGGTAAGGTTTAGCTTTGTTCTACCCAGCTGATGTTGAAAATCCTGCCCATTCACGGGTAATTCAGCCAGCAGACGCTGCGGCGTAAAAAACCAGGCTTCTTTGGTAGAACGCGTGCTGAGATCAGGCCGCATGTAAAATCCCCTCGTAGCCTTCGGTTTCTAGTTGGTGGGCGAGTTCTGGCCCGCCGCTTTTTATAATGCGTCCTGCTGCCAGAATATGGATTTTATCTGGCTGAATATAATCCAGCAGACGCTGGTAGTGGGTGATAATCAAAAAACTACGGTCAGCTGCACGCATCTGGTTTACACAATCGGCTACAATGCGTAAGGCATCAATATCGAGGCCGCTGTCTGTTTCATCCAGAATAGCAAATTTTGGCGCGAGTAAATCCAGCTGGAGCATTTCAAAGCGCTTTTTTTCGCCACCAGAAAAGCCAGTATTTACATCTCGCTTCAGAAACTCATGGGGTATTTTCAGGGCATCCATTTTTTCTTTGGCTATTTTCAGAAAATCTGCCCCATTCAGTTCGGGCAAGTTCTGCTGTGTACGCTGTGCATTTAGGCATGTGCGCAAAAACTGTGCTGCATTTACGCCCGGCAGCTCCACGGGGTACTGAAAAGCCAAAAAAACGCCGGCTTGGGCTCTGGCGGTGGCATCAAGATCATCCAAGGGTAGATTTTCCAAGTAAATATGGCCAGCGGTAACGTTATAGCCATCCTTCCCGGCGATGACGTTACCTAATGTAGATTTGCCTGCGCCATTTGGGCCCATAATGGCATGGACTTCGCCTGTGGGAAC
>CAZDNZ010000004.1:4715-19499 GCA_964506925.1 uncultured Pseudomonadales bacterium
TAGATTTGCCTGCGCCATTTGGGCCCATAATGGCATGGACTTCGCCTGTGGGAACTGCCAGATTTAAGCCTTTCAGGATAAAATCTTCCGCATCCTCAATTTTAGCGTGCAGGTTTTCAATTTTCAGCATGTTTTCTTTCCTTTTTGAATGACGTTTGGGCTGTTGCACACGCAGCAGCCACTAGCAGCCACTATCGCTTAGCTGTTTTATAATAAATCCAAACGATTGTATCTAAAAAAATACCCTAGAAAACAGGTTTATCCAACGCTGCCTTCTAAACTTATGCCCAGCAGTTTGCGGGCTTCCACCGCAAATTCCATGGGCAGCTGTTGTAGTACCTCTTTGGCAAAGCCATTCACAATCATGGCCACAGCATCTTCCACCGAAAGCCCCCGCTGGGTGCAGTAAAACATTTGCTCGTCCGATATTTTGCTGGTTGTGGCTTCGTGCTCTATTTGAGAGCTGTTATTTTTAACATCTATGTATGGTACCGTATGGGCGCCACATTTATTGCCAATCAGCAGACTATCGCACTGGGTGAAGTTGCGGGCATTTGTGGCTTTGGGTAACGTTTTGACCAAGCCGCGATAGGTGTTTTGCCCTTCCTCTGCGGAAATGCCCTTAGAAATAATCAGGCTTTTGGTATTACGGCCAATATGAATCATTTTGGTGCCCGTATCTGCCTGTTGGCGGCGCCTGGTTAGGGCAATGCTGTAAAATTCGCCAACACTGTTATCTCCTTCCAGAATGCAGCTGGGGTATTTCCATGTAATCGCGCTGCCTGTTTCCACCTGAGTCCAGCTTATTTTGCTATTTTTG
The DNA here is from genome assembly GCA_964506925.1 of uncultured Pseudomonadales bacterium. GTDB lineage: Bacteria > Pseudomonadota > Alphaproteobacteria > UBA2136 > JAPPOO01 > CAZDNZ01. Next base: position 5,536 of record CAZDNZ010000004.1, read on the forward strand.
CCGCGGCAGGCCCCACGTTTGGTAACAAAGTTATAAATGCCACCACGGCCTTCAGCATCGCCGGGATACCAATTCTGAACGGTAGAATATTTAATTTCTGCATCATCAAGGGCAATGAGTTCGACAACCGCCGCATGCAGCTGATTTTCATCCCGCATGGGGGCGGTGCATCCCTCCAAATAAGAAACATAGCTGCCTTTATCGGCAATAATCAGTGTGCGCTCAAATTGGCCAGTATTTTCGGCATTGATGCGGAAGTAGGTTGAAAGCTCCATAGGGCACGAAACCCCCGGCGGCACATAAACAAAAGAGCCATCTGAATAAACGGCACTATTCAGCGCAGCAAATATATTATCGCCACTTGGTACGACCGTCCCCAAGTATTTTTGAACCAGTTCCGGATGTTTCTGGACAGCTTCCGAAATACTGCAAAAAATAACGCCAGCCTCGGCCAGTTCCTTTTGAAAAGTGGTCGCGACAGATACCGAATCAAATACGGCATCTATGGCCACTTTTTTGGCGCCAGCAACCCCAGCAAGCACCTTTTGTTCTTCCAAGGGAATACCAAGTTTTGCATATGTTTGCAGCAATTCTTCTGGCACTTCATCTAGGCTGTTGTAGTTTGCCCCCTCTTTTGGTGCGGCATAGTATGAAATGGCCTGATAATCTATGGGGGGATAGCTTACTTTGGCCCAGTCTGGATGGCCCTGATCGGCCTTTTGCCGGAATTGCTCCAAGGCTTTAAGGCGCCAAGCCAGCAGCCACGCAGGCTCAGCCTTCTTTTGCGAGATAAACCTTACCGTTTCTTCGTCCAAGCCGGGAGGCAGGGTGTCGGTATCAATATCTGTGGTAAAGCCCGCACTGTAGCCTTGGGCGGCAAAGTTATCGAGCGTGGTTTGGGTTTCCGGTGTTACTGGCATTTTTCTTTGCGCACTTATATTTCTTTACATAATTGTTTAGTGTTCTACTAGGTTATTTTTAACGTATATTTATTTATCATGCAAGGTTGACGTATGTAAATAATGTATGTAAAAACCACCTATTCTGAAACGGGTTGTGCATGGGGTACAGGCCGGAGTTGAAACGCACAAGCGAAAGTTTTTTTCATGAAACAAATACAAGCAAGCATCCGTCAGGAGACGGGTAAAGGTGCAGCACGCCGTATGCGGCAGGCAGGGCAAATTCCCGGGACACTTTATGCACAAGATAGCGAGCCGCTATCGCTGACGCTGGATTTACACGCATTGCTTATGGTGATTCAGGAAGGTGGTTTTTTTACCCACAAACATACGTTAGAACTCGGTAGCGATAAAGTAGAGGTACTGGCGCGAGACATGCAGCGGGATCCCGTTTCCGGTAAAATTCTGCACATTGATTTTATGCGGTTTGATCCGAACAAAGCGATTCGGGTGACTGTGCCTGTTCATGTATCGGGCGAAGGCGATAGCCCGGGGCTGGAAAAAGGTGGGGTGCTACAGCTGCTGCGTGCCGAGCTGGAGCTTATCTGTAAAGCGAGCTCTATTCCCGAAGCGGTGGAGATTTCGGTTGCGGATAAGGATATTGGGGATTCTGTTCACTTATCTGAAATCAACCTACCTGAAGGTAGCCGGAGTGCTATTTATGGCCGCGATTTTACCATTGCCTCTATTGTAGGGACGCGCTTGGCGGCCGTTGCCACAACTGAAGATGAGGAAGAAGGTGATGGTACCGCCGCTGCAGAGGATGATGCTGCAACCGACGATCATTCGGCAGCGTGAACCTGTTGACAAAATGGCAAATGTGGAGGGACGGCTGTAAAGCCGTCTTTCCTTTTGCTCAACGCAAGGTGTATGATGCGCCTATGTATATTGTTGCAGGCTTAGGTAACCCCGGGGCAGCTTATGCCAATCAGCGTCATAATATTGGCTTTATGGTCATAGATGCCTTGGCGGATGCGCTCAGTGCGCCTCCATTTCAAAAAAAGTTTAGCGGCAAGGTGGCGCTGGTGCAGCATCATGGGCAGCGTGTGGTTTTGCTCAAGCCAGAAACGTTTATGAACGAAAGTGGCCGCAGTATTCAGGCCGCCGCAGCTTTTTACAAGCTAACACCGCAGCAGGTAATTGTTGTGCACGACGAGCTGGATTTACAGCTTAGCGATGTGCGACGTAAGGTGGGCGGCGGACATGCTGGCCATAACGGATTAAAATCTGTACAAGCGCATATTGGCACCGCAGATTTTAAACGGGTACGCGTCGGTATTGGGCATCCGGGCGATAAAACGCTGGTTTCTGGCTATGTTTTGAGTGATTTTGCCAAGTCGGATCAGCAGATGGTGGCCACGGCCATCCAAGCCGCCGTTGACATTATACTGGCAGATATAACAAAAATTTAAGGAGAGATGCATGGGGTTTCAATGCGGGATTGTAGGGCTACCAAATGTTGGAAAATCAACATTATTTAATGCATTAACCCAAACAGCGCAGGCGCAATCTGCCAATTTTCCTTTTTGTACCATTGAACCGAATACAGGCCGCGTGGCTGTGCCAGATGCACGGCTTGATGCGCTAAGCAACATTGTGCATCCGCAGCGGCTGGTGCCCACAAGCCTCGAGTTTGTGGATATTGCCGGGCTGGTGGCCGGTGCCAGCCGTGGCGAAGGGCTGGGCAACCAGTTTTTGGGTAATATTCGCGAAACAGATGCGATTCTGCATGTGGTACGGTGTTTTGAGGATGAAGATATTACCCATGTTGCAGGCAAAGTTGACCCCATTGCCGATATTCAAACCATTGAAACAGAATTGATGCTGGCTGATTTGGCGAGTGTGGAAAAGCGTATAGCTGGCATTGAGAAAAAAGCAAAAAGTGGCGATAAATCCGCCCAGCTAGAGCTGGCACTCTTACAACGTTTGCAAAAAACTTTGGCCGCAGGCGAGCCTGCTCGCCATGTGCAACCGGCGGAAACTGAGCTGGTAGTTTGGCGTCAACTGAATTTACTGACGGTGAAACCAGTGCTGTATATTTGTAATGTGGCCGAGGCCGATGCGGCAACGGGAAATGCATTTACTACAAGTGTGCAAGCGTATGCGGCTCAAAATCAGGCAGGTTGCGTGGTGATTTGTGCGGCTATTGAAGCGGAGCTGGTGGGGCTGGCGGCTGCCGAACAGGCCGAGTATCTGGCCAGCCTGAATTTAGAAACGCCAGGGTTGCAGCGGGTGATTCGTGCGGGTTACGACTTATTAAACTTGGTTACTTTTTTTACCGCTGGCGAAAAGGAAGTCAGAGCCTGGACTGTGCCGCATGGGGCTACGGCGCCGCAAGCGGCAGGGGTTATTCATACCGACTTTGAACGTGGTTTTATTAAAGCCGAAACAGTCTCTTTCACAGATTTTATTGCCGCTGGCGGTTGGGCGGGTAGCAAAGAGCAAGGCAAGTGCCGCTTGGAAGGCAAGGCCTACGTTGTGTGCGATGGGGATGTAATTTTGTTCAAATTTAATGTTTAAAGTTGTTTGTAAAACGCGCTGGCTGCTTAGCGTACTGTGCAAATAACTATGCTCATTTATCCCGCATGAATTTTTGTTTATGGTACGTTTGCAAAATATGAAATATGTCCTCATTACAGGTGTAACGTCTGGCATTGGTGAAGCGTTAGCGCGCCAATATGTTCAAAAAGGCTGGCAAGTTGCAGGTACGGGGCGGCGAGAAGATCGTTTGGCGCAACTACAGGCCGAGCTGGGGGATGCATTCGTTTACGCTGCTTTTGACATTGCCGCCCCCGATGCTGACGAGAAACTGACGGCGTTAGCTGCACAGCTGGAGGGGCTGGATGTGGTCATCGCCAATGCGGGTATTGGGTATTTGGATAGTGCTTTGGATAAAACCCAAGAGCATCTGATCAATCAGGTCAATGTGGTCGGCTTTCAGCAAACCATGGCATGGGCAGGCCGATATTTTGCCAAACAGGGGCGCGGCCATTTGGTAGGTATTTCATCTTTAGCCGCCTCCTTTCCAAACAGTTATGCTCCGGCCTATAATGCCAGTAAAGCCTATGTATGGTATTATTTGGCGGGGTTACGGAAATATTTTAAGCGTCACCCAGCGGATGTTGCTGTTACTGAAATTCGGCCCGGTTGGATAGATACCGAAATGACCGAGAATGCCCGCTTCAAATTTTGGAGTGTGGGCGCCGAGCGTGCGGCCAGCGAAATTATGCAAGCCATAGAGGCCAAAAAAAGCCTAAAATATATTCCAGGGCGTTGGTTTTTTGTGGGGGCACTGAATCGGATTTTGGGGATATTTGGATGGGCAGCTTAACCAGACGCGCATTTTTACAAGCCTGTGGCACCGGTGGCTGTGCCCTTATATTTTTAGGCACAGCGTATGCAAAAGAAGCAAAAAATGAAGCGAAAAATATGAATCTCCCCGATTTTCACAAATGGCAACTTTCCGAAGCCGAATGGCGCCAACGGTTAACCCCGGCTGCTTATCGTATTCTGCGTGAAGGGGGCACCGAGCGCGCCTTCAGTAGCCCTCTTGATGGCGAAAAGCGTGCAGGGACATATCGGTGCGCAGGATGCGACCTGCCGTTGTTTTCATCGGCGCACAAGTACGATAGTGGTACTGGCTGGCCAAGTTTTTATGATCTAAAATGGCCGGATCATCTGAGTACAGAGCAGGATTATAAGCTCATCTGGCCCCGTACCGAGGTGCATTGTGCCCGGTGTGGGGGGCATCAAGGCCATGTTTTTGATGATGGCCCCGCGCCAACAAGTAAGCGTTATTGTATAAATGGCTTGGCTTTGCGTTTTTTGCCCGTGGCCTAAAGCTAGGCATAATGGCAAGCATGGCATTAGTCGCTCATTTTTTCCAGAGCTGCTTCTGTTTTACGGGTGGCGCGCTGGTGTAATTGTTTTGTCCAGCGCCATAAGCGGCGTGTCCAGCCGCCCAGTGTAAGTACCGGGCCTAGTTTGGCTAACAGGGGGAGTAACCAGCTGCCTAAAGCCGTGCTGCCAAACCACAGCCAAAGCGTATTCACCAGCCCCAGCACCGCGCTAAAGATGCTTAGCAGCCCGGTTTGGGCGGCAAACCAGACCAACGCTGCCCATAATAGTTGAAACAATGCGATTAAAATAGTTATCAAAAAAGCAAATAAACCTAATACCCATGCCACAACAAATAAAAATACACCCGTGCAGGCGATAAGGAATACAGCAAGCCAGCCCTTTGCGGTAAGTTGAATAGAGTAAGGCCCTAATTTCATATTAGGTTAGTTTACCTTAATTTTACTTATGAAGATACAAGCGCACAAAAATAGATATTTTAACCACCGGCAGGCCATAAGGCCGCAGGCTATCACTCAAAATGTGGTAATAAAAGCACACATCCTCCGGCGGGTCTGGCGCAAGAGGGGGATGTTTTATCCCCACCCTCTTGTGCTGCACGGCTACTATCCGCTACTATTCTTAAAAGTGAAGCCCACCACTTTTTCGGTTGCACCACACGAATAAAAGTTGAAAGGTATTTCATATGAGTTTGGATATATCGATGGTGCAGGAGAAAACCCATCAGCCCCGTATTACTGTTATAGGCGTCGGTGGCGCTGGGGGTAATGCTGTCTGCAACATGATTGCTGCTAATTTGCAGGGTGTTGAATTTGTGGCCGCAAACACAGACCTGCAAGTATTACAGGCATATGCAAATACCAAAACAGTTCATTTAGGTAAAAATTTAACAGAAGGCCTAGGCGCAGGCGCAAATCCAGAAGTTGGTGCTGCCGCTGCCGAGGAATCTTACGACGAAATATGCGAGGCCGTCCGTGGTTCTCATATGGTATTCATTACCGCTGGCATGGGTGGTGGTACAGGTACTGGTGCTGCACCTGTTGTGGCGCGCGCCGCCCGTGAACAAGGTATTTTAACCGTAGCCGTTGTGACCAAACCCTTTACATTTGAAGGTGCGCGCCGCATGCGACTGGCAGAGACTGGTATTGACGATCTGCAAAACGTTGCCGATACGGTTATTGCCATTCCTAACCAAAACTTGTTCCGTATCGCCACAGAAAAAACCTCGTTGCAGGATGCCTTTAAAATGGCAGATGAGGTGCTTTACAAAGGCGTCAAAGGCGTTACCGACCTGATGGTTATGCCAGGTTATATTAATCTGGATTTCAACGATATTAAAACGGTTATGGCGGAAATGGGGCAGGCGATGATGGGCACAGGTGAAGCCGAAGGGGAGCGCCGCGCCATTGTTGCCGCCGAAATGGCGATTTCCAGCCCGCTGCTGGATGGTATTTCCATGTCTGGTGCGCGTGGTGTGCTGATTAACATTACAGGTTCTGAAAAAGATCTGTCACTTTATGAAGTGGATGAAGCGGCCAACAGAATTCGGGAGGAAGTCGATCCTGAAGCCAATATTATCTTTGGTATGGCCTTTGATGAAAGTATGGAGGGGCGTATTCGGGTGTCGGTGGTTGCAACTGGGTTAGGTGTGCAAAAAGCCAAGTCAGAGCGGAAGTATCTATCGCCACAACAAACGGCGCAGCCCAAGGAAGAAATTGCCGCACATGCTGAAGCACCTACCAAGCAGGAACCTGTTGGCCATCCAGCCGATTTTGATGCAGCCGCCAAAAAACGGCGCGAAGAATCGGATGAATATGCAAACCTTGAAATTCCAGCTTTCCTAAGACGAATGGCGAACTAACCTTACGCTGTAACGGTTTATGCAAAAAACATTAAAAACGGAGTTTGAGTGTAAAGGCACAGGCCTGCATACAGGTATGCAGAGCACGGTCAAGTGCGCCCCAGCGTCGCCAGATGCGGGCATTCAGCTTTACGTTAATGATGCTCTCATACCACTCGCGCCCGAACATGTATCGCGTACCCAGTTGTGCACCACCATTCAAAATGCGGCAGGTAGCGGCGCTATGACGATAGAACACTTGTTTGCGGCTTTGCATGGCTGGGGTATTGATAATTGTGCGATTCATTGCTTTGGCGAGGCCGATGTGGTGGAACTGCCTATTCTGGATGGCTCCAGCAAGCCGTGGGTGCAATATTTTCAGGCTTGTGGCACCACCAACCAAGGGGCAGAAAAGCGTTATTTAGCGGTAAAAAAAGCGCAAAGCCTCTCGATTGAGGGCACAGAAGTGCAAGTTGCTCCCTATAACGGCCTAAAGTTAGACGTTGAAGTGGGTTTACCCGGCACGGCATTACCCCCTATGGTGGGGTCGTTTGTGATATCGCCCTCGGTTTTTGAGACAGATATTGCGCCAGCGCGGACGTTTTGTCGGGAAAGTGATGTGGAAGCCATGCGCCAAGCCGGACTGATAAAAGGGGGCAGTTTAGATTGCGCCGTTGTTTTTAATCAGGCCGGTCAGCCGGTAAATCCCGAGGGGTTACGCTTCCCAGATGAGCCACTGCGCCATAAGGTGCTTGATCTCATCGGTGATTTTTACATTTGCGGCCGCCCGGTCACGGGTGCTTTTCAAGTCAAAAATCCGGGACATACCCTTAATAATAAAATTATGCGCGCCTTGTTTTCAGATATAATAAATTATTCATGAACATACAAACCTGGTGCAGCTTGCAAAGGTTTATGCGATGCATTGCCCAGCTTTTGGGGAGCCGCTTTAAGCTCTCCCGATTTTTGGCTGAGCCACTGGCAGTAATGAGGCCACCAGCTATCCGCTTGTTGGGTCTGTTTTGCCAACCATTCAGTTGGGGATGTATTGTTCGGCTTAACAGCACCCGACCAAAAAGCACGTTTAACCGGCTTGCCTTCGGGGGTTGGTGGATTGACCACACCAGCCACATGCCCCGCCTTACTTAAAGTAAACGTCACATCTGTGGATTTGAAAGAAGAGAGGGGGCTAAAACAGCTCTCCCACGGTGTAATATGATCATTTAGCGCACTCACCATATAAATAGGCACGGCAATATGACGCAGGTCTATTTTCTGCCCCAGAATCTCTAGCTTACCGGGCTTTACCAAATTATTTTCTAAGTAAAAGTTTCTAAGATACCAGCTATGCATGGCTGCAGGCAGGCGGGTGGGATCATCATTCCAGTATAAAATATCAAAGGGGAATGGCTGCTGGCCTAGCAGGTAATTATTGATAACAAAGCTCCAAATGAGGTCGTTTGCCCGCAAAGCACTGAATGTGCCAGCCATTTCGCGGCCTTCCAGATATCCGGTTTTCGCCATTTTTTGTTCAAGAGCCGTGACCTGTTCTTCATCAATGAAAACGCCCAGTTCGCCAGCCTCCGAGAAGTCCATCAAAGTAGTAAAAAAAGTGGCCGTGTGAAAAACAGCCTCTTTTTTATTGGCCGTGGCAGCTAAGGCCGTTGCCAGCATTGTGCCACCAATACAATAACCTAGGGCGTTGATTTGTTCTGTTTCGGTTATCTGTTTAACAACATCCGCTGCCTGCAGTAGCCCATCTTTAATATAATCTTCAAAGGTTGTTTCTGCGTAGGTGGCATCTGGGTTTTTCCAAGAAATAAGAAAAACCTGATAACCTTGATCCACCATGTATTTGATAAAGCTGTTTTTCTCTCTTAAATCTAAAATATAAAATCGGTTAATCCACGGTGGTGCAATAAGTAGGGGGATAGCATGCACCTTGGCGGTGGTGGGTTGATACTGAATAAGTTCAAACATATGGTTGCGGTACACAACCTGTCCCGGGGTGGTAGCCAGATTTTTGCCCACTTCAAACGCTGCATAATCCGTCATGGATATACGGCCTTGCTGAATATCGTTCAGCATATTTTGCAAGCCATCTATCAAGTTCTGGCCATTTGTGGCTACGGTGGCTTCCAGCACATCTGGGTTGGTGAGCGGGAAATTACTGGGGCTGAGGGCTTCCAGATAATTGCGTGTGTAGAAAGCGAGTTTTTCTCGTGTTTTAGAATCCAGCCCTTCGGTTTCGGCAATATGATCCATCACCTTTTGCCCAATCAACAGATAACTTTGTTTGATAAAATCAAATAACAAGTGCGATTGCCATAAGTCGTGGCTGAATCTGCGATCTTCCTTGGTGGGGGTAATTAGTGGGTCAACTGTTCGCCCCATACTACGTTCGGCTATATGCGCCCACAGCGCAAGGCTGGATTGGTACATTTCCATTTGTAGCTGTATTGCACGCTGGGGGTCTTGCGCTAGCTGGGTTAACAACGTATTAAAAGCCCTTATAATCGGGGCGAATTGAGCGGCACTCTCCTGATTTTTTTCAAAAAGTTCTTGCCACATTTGTGTGGCGGGGGTGTGACGCTGGTCGGCATCATTTGCAGGGCTGTCATCGGGCATATGGCTATTCTTCTTTGTTATTAAGCTAAAGCATAGCAGACTTGGTGGTAATGAACAGTCCCCAAAGCAAATTTTTAAATGTTGCGGTTGCAGGCACCGGGCGTGTTGGGCGTCAGGTGATTGAACGGCTGCATTTTTTGCAACAACAAGGCGTGCCTTGCGGGGTTAAGGTTGCAGTGGGCCGACAGCATAAGCCCTGGCTGGATTCCTATGGCATTGCCTTTACGGATTCCATACATACGTTGGCGCAGCGGCATGATATTGATGTGATTGTTGAGTGCCTTGGCGGCGTGCAATCGGCATATCAGTTGTTGGCATCAGGGCTGGCGCACCGTAAGCATGTGGTTACCTGTAATACCGCATTGATGGGCGCATATGGTTCAGAGCTTATGGCTCAAGCGCAACTACAGGGCAACCAGATTGGCCTCGAGGGCGTTCTCAACGGCTATTTGCCTGTTGGTGCGTGGGTCAGTGGTTTGCCCACGGCCGAACTAACGGCTTATTTGGATACACCCGTGGATGCCGCCCTTAAACATATGGCAGCGGCAGAGCTAAGTTTTTATGAAGCCTGCCAAGCAGAAAAAGCAGATTTTTCAGGCAAAACAACACTCTATCGCTTACTAACCCTACAGCAAGTCGCTTTTGGGCATATGCAAACGCAACAGCGCAAACCTTTGCGTTATCAACCCGATCGCCTGACGTATAGCTTGGTACAATTGGCCATGCGGATGGGCGGAACGCTCTCTTTACAGGGCAAAATAAGCCCGCATCAGGTTAAATTGGGCTTGGTTTTACAGCTGGGCGCCAGCTCAGCCCCAACCTCAATGCAGGAGAGCATTCATGCTGGCAGCGCCAGTTTGGCTTTGCCGCCCAGAACAGTCGATACAGCAGCGCAAGGTATTGTTTTTGATGTATTACGCTTGGCCGATAGTCTGCCATTACAGCCGGCTGTGGCTGACAGCTGGCAGAACTTGGGTGTCAGGCAGCAAAAAGAGGTGCCGAACATGCATTTTATTGGGTTACCCCTTGCTCAGCGGGCGGTTTTACGGCGTGATGTCCGTTGGCAGGTTGTGCACGAGGAAGTAGATACCCGGCACTTGCAAGTAGGTGTTTTTGTTGAATCTGCCATGACCACCGAGATGCTACAAGCCGCGCTGGGCGGGGAATCCTGGGTATTGCCGGTGGATACATCCGGGGTCCAGGATGCCTATGGCGGCATGGATATTTATCAGGCGCGTGGGGCTTGATTTTCCCTGTTTTCCGCGGTATATCAACCTAGCCAGATCACCGCTGATGGCGTTGTTTATCAGAGGAAAGTCCGGGCTCCACAGGAAAACCCTACCGGTGAAAATGCCGGCTGGCAGGCTGGTGACGGCCGGCCACGAGACAGTGCCACAGAAAGAAAACCGCCTGTTTTCTGCGGATTTCAGGCAAGGCTGAAAGGGTGAAGTAAGAGCTCACCGCCCGTGCTGGTAACAGCCGGGGCACGGTAAACCTTGGGGGGAGCAAGTCCAAGAAAGTGCGGTTTTGCGCTGTTTCCGGCGTCGCACAATGGTCGGACGCAAGAGGCGGTTGGCAACAATCGTCCCAGATGAATGGTGATCCGCTGCCTTGCAGCGACAGAACCCGGCTTATCGGCATATATGAAAAAACCCCCAGAAATGGGGGTTTTTTGCGGCTATTTTTGGCATTTTTGCCTATCCGACCCGCTGAGCGGGTGCAGAAGGGTTGGCGCGGGTCGGTGCGCCGGTGGCTGGGCAAAAAAGCGGGTGCAAAAAGGGTATAGAAGCGGGTATTTGAGGGTGCAAACGGTGGCAAAGGGCGCAAATGCAGGCAAAAACATTTTTTTGTTGGTTCAGCACTTTTATTTTTTTCCGGAAGACTTTTTTGGCTGATAATTTTGCTGAGATTTAGATGAAAATTTTTTCTCAAAAAATGCCTCTTAAAAAAGCAGAGGCATTTTTTTTGAATTTTCAATTTAACGTCTAAAGCGCATAATACAATCTATAGGTGTAAATGTCAAGTTTTCAACGTGGCATAATTTATTTTTTATAAAACAGCTGTCATCTATCTTCATTTATACTTTAAGTTTTTACATTATAGTGATATTTCATCGTTACCATACGTTAAACTAATCTTAGTCTCAATATTAACTGGAAGTGTTGTGGCCGGATTTCCTGGCATTTCTTTTCCAAATCTTTGCTTTATAGGTACCCACTCGGGTAGAACATTATGGCTGATAACAAGCGCGCTTCTGGCCTGCCCAGTTGCAGGAACTTCTCCGATTTTACGAGAATCTGTTGCATCCCATGCGCCCAGAGGATAACAAAAATATGCTTCTTCATTTGAACCGATAAAAGTGGCATGAAGGACGGATAACCGCGCAAGAGCGTAAGCCGTTAAGGCAGGCAAGGGAGTGCCTGCTGTTTCTGGTGCGTGAAGTTGTAGCAACAGGCCCTTGGTGCGCCGCTGCATAACACCTTGGGTGGCTAAGGCTTCTTTTTCGTCCTGCGTGAGATGAGCAAGATGGTGCTTCATGAGGACAGCCGCCGCTGCTTGGCTGGCCAACATTTTTTGAAATTCTAGACCAGTAGGTGACCGACCAACGCACGCGTTACTCGGTAAATCTGAAAGGGGAGCATGTGCAAAACCATCAAAATAAGAGGTTTCGGGTAGATTGGAGGCATACCAACATCCGCCTAAAAAATCTGATACCTGACCTTGGCCTGATGCTGGTGTTAAATGGCATTGTGCCAGCAAAGAAAATGGTGGCTTCGAGCCATTGTGTATAACCATGCTAGCAACAGAAGTTTTATACAGCGGGGCAAATGTTGTCTGTAAAACCATTTTTTCATGCCTTTTTTGTTTCGCTGCACTTAGCGCATTGTGCAAACAAGTTTAACGGTTTGATAAAATAATCTACCGCATCTCTTTCCCCTTCCATATAGGCCGTTACGGGCAGGATGCAAGGGGGGAGGGGCATTAAACAGCTTTAATAATCTCGCACGGGGGTGTCTTCTGAACTTGTAGTTGTTAGCCTGCACCCTATACGGTCTGATGCGTCGGGGTCGGCGCCGTTTTTTACAAGTTGAAGAAGTTTTTTGTGTATGAGGCTATCCAGCCGGAGGGCGTCTTTTTCCCGTGTTCCGGGAGCGTAGAGGACAAACGCATGGCTTATATCTGCCGCTGCTGGCGGTGTGCGGCGTGTGTCAAGCCGGTGGTCTGTCGTCATATGCCCGGCAAAGGGCCATACAATCTGGGCTTCTGCCTCAGGGCCGAGACTAGGCCCCATGGTTGCTTGCTCTATAACCTCTTTTGCTTCAGAAAAGGGCATAGTTGGTTTGAGAGAGATAAGATAGCCTGCCAGTGTGACTCTGCTGGTTGTGGCAAGTTGCGGAAAAGGAGGGTTATGTAAAAGCTGCGTTGCCAGTGCATTTTGTGCAGCTAATGCAGAGAGCATTTGTGCTGTTAATGCTTCCATTTTATAAATTTCAGCCATTATTTCGTTTATTTCAGGTTCTTCATTAGTTTGTGCCGTAGAAGGTTGATACGCATCCAAGGTGGCTATGCCATGGGTGGGTGGGGCCTTGACTGTTTGCCCATGCATACTTCTACCTGCTAATTCTAGCGCTAGGATCCTTTCACTTGTAGTTGCCTGCCAACCAAGCCTACCAAATGTGACATGATGTTCAGCTGTCATTTGCACTGGCTGGAGGTCTGCGGTAACTGTTCTGATGGCTGTCATTTCTGGCTCCCTTTTTGGTATACACGCCTTATATGTGAATTTTTTTGTGCGTGCAAGGGGCTTGACATTCTGCCCGCAACCTTTATATGCAAAGGACGTATGCCACAGGATATTCAACCCTCCCCATTGCAACGTGTAATTTTGGTGCATGGCTGCTATGCAGATAGTGAGGAGCTTTCCCCCGCGTTTCAGCAGCGATTGAATTATGCCGCAAATCTACTTACGTCTATGCCTGATGCCCTGATTGTGGTGAGTGGTATGTGTTCGCCCCATGCACCACCAGAGAACGCTGCGGAGGTCATTAAAAGACGATTAGCCGGAATCGCTGATGGTATATGGCCCGAAAAACCATTACATGAAGATATATTACACACAACAGAAGCGCATCTGGGTACCCAATATTTAATCAAGCAATGCCAAGTACCTGCTGCCAATGTTTTACCCGAGCCAACCTCTGTGTGTACGTTTTCTAACAAGTTTTGTACTCTGCGTAAATTGGCTCAGAGGGGGGCTCAGAGGGGTAATGGTTTAGAAGATAAGCATATTGTTTCCATTGGTCCCGATTGGCAGGGGGCTAGGCTTACTATGCTGTCTTCTTGGTTAAAGGATGTTTATGGTGTGGGGGATTGGTCGGTGCAGGCATTGCCGACTTTAGGAAATGGACATCAATCATTGACAGAAGCGGCCATCGCCGCGGGCGAGCCAGGCAGAATCCAGCGTATTGCGGCGCAGCAGGCGCAATTCGCAGCATATTGCGCACATAATGCTAACTATAAGAAACCTGTATTATTTGAGGCTTTTTTCCGGCATTTTCATCCCAACCTCGCGGGTATGTTGATGGGCTCGCCTCAGGATGCAGCACGGGCAGAATACGCTTTATTTGGACAAGTTGTTCAGGATTTGCAGATTTATGCAATGTATCGGGGTGGTTTGG
>CAZDNZ010000005.1:0-18703 GCA_964506925.1 uncultured Pseudomonadales bacterium
AACGGAGCAATTACGCCATGCCTTCTATTGGCCTCGGAGAAATGTTGTTGGTGGCCGTGGTGGCTCTGGTGGTGATTGGCCCGCACGAGCTGCCCGAGGCCATGCGTAAATTAGGTGTCTTTTTGGCGCACCTTAAAAAAAATGCCCGCGTCCTGACCCATGAAATGCTGGATGTAAAAAAGGACGAGGATCAAACATGAGCCACCTTGCCGAATTACGCCGCCGGTTGCTTTATGTGCTGGTTTTTTTGGGGCTGGGTACGGTGGGTGGTTATATGGCGGCCGATGCATTGCTGCACATTTTACTGCAACCGGTGTTGGGGCAAGCGCCTGCAACGGTGTTTACGGGGGTGCCGGATATTTTCTTTGTTTATCTGAAAATAGCGGTTTATACGGGGGTGGTGGTGGCATTGCCGGCGTTGGTGTATCAGGTTTGGCAATTTGTGCGCCCGGGGCTGTATGCGCATGAACAAAAACAGGCATGGCCATGGCTTTTGGCGACGCCGCTCTTGTTTTATGCAGGTATGTTGTTTGCGCATTTTCTGGTTCTCCCTATCGCGGTTGCCTTCTTTTTTTCCTTTCAGTCGGGCCAGATAACCGCCTTGCCGGATGTGCGCCCCTACATTGGTTTTGCCAGTAAAATGATTTTGGCGTTTGGGGTGGCTTTTACCTTTCCAGCGCTGCTGGTTTTGTTGATGCAGTTGGGCATTTTGCAGCTGGATAAACTCAAAAAAAGCCGCAAATATGTGCTTTTGGGCATTTTTATTTTTGCAGCGATTCTGACCCCGCCCGATCCTGCATCTCAGCTCATGTTGGCCGTGCCGTTATATTTACTGTTTGAAATAGCCCTTTTATATGGGAAACGCGCCTGATTTTGGTGGTGATAAGTTGTGAAACAGGCTGAACCATGTTATGACCATATCTAGACATATAAATTGGATGGGTTAATTTGTGTGCGTAGGCGCAGAGATGAAATTACCCCCAGAAACCAGAGGATAAACCTATGCTTGACCGCCGTTTTGTGATGGATAACCCCGAACTGATCCGCGAAAATATTGCGAATCGTCAGATGAGCCTGCCACTGGATCGTTTTCTGGAATTGGAAGCCCAGCGTCGTGATATGCAGAAAAAATTGGAAGATTTACAAGCCGAAAGCAATAAAGTTGCGAAGGATAAGGAGTTATCACTGGATGAAAAACGCAATGAAGGCAAACGGTTAAAGTTGGAAGCTCAAGCATTAGAAGAAGAGCTGGCGCCTATCGCGGCTGATGCCGATGCCATTTTTGCCCGCATTCCTAACCTAACCTACCCGGGCAGCCCGGTGGGTGACGAAGAAAAAGGCGCGGATATTGGGCGTGGTGCCACGCCTGTGCCCACATTTAACTTTGAACCACAAGATCATATTAGCCTGATGACCAGCCTGAACATGTTGAACCTAGAGGCTGGATCTAAGGTAGCCGGTGGGGGTTTTTACTTTTTAACAGGTACGGGCGCCCTGTTAGCAATGGCGCTGGTGCGTTATGCGCTGGATAAAATTATGGCACATGGCTATACCCCGGTGATAACGCCAGATCTGGCGCGGGATGCCGTGATGAACGGCGCTGGTTTTGTGCCACGAGGAAACGAATCCAATACGTATCATTTGGAGGATACAGATTTGAATCTGATTGCCACCTCCGAGATTACCCTGATGGGCATGTACGCGGGCGAGGTGGTCGATTTATCCGGTGGGCCGCTAAAATTAGGCGGTATTAGCCATTGTTTCCGGTCGGAACGTGCGCACGGTAGCGCCACCCGAGGCATTTACCGGGTACACCAATTTACCAAAACCGAAATGGTGGTGATTTGTAAACCAGAAGATGCTGAAGCCATGCATTTTCAACTGCGGGAACTGGAACAAGAGATTTTTGACAGCTTGGAAATACCATACCGCGTGATTGAAATTGCCACCGGCGATTTAGGCGCCCCTGCTTACCGGAAATTTGATCTGGAAGCCTGGATGCCCGGCCGCCGTACCGCCAATGAGCCCGCTGGCAGCTGGGGCGAAATTACCAGCACCAGTAACTGTACCGATTTTCAGGCGCGCCGCCTGAATATAAAGTATAAGGATGAAAATGGTAAATCTCAGCTAGTTCACACCCTCAACGGTACGGCCATTACCGATTGCCGCACCCTGATTGCGCTGGTGGAAAATCACCAGCAGGCGGATGGCAGCGTGCATATTCCGGCAGTGTTGCGCCCTTACATGGGCGGCCTTGATACACTGCGCCATGCCTAGCCCGCCGCCGCAAAAAACAGGTATGGTGGCAGTATGAATCTGAACGATGGTCAAAATAAGCTGCG
This sequence comes from uncultured Pseudomonadales bacterium, assembly GCA_964506925.1. Lineage (GTDB taxonomy): Bacteria > Pseudomonadota > Alphaproteobacteria > UBA2136 > JAPPOO01 > CAZDNZ01. Next base: position 2,343 of record CAZDNZ010000005.1, read on the forward strand.
TCACCAGCGCCTAATGGATAAACTCCGGCAAGCGGATACAGCCAGCCCCCGGGTGCTCAAGGCCTTATCTGTTTTGCCCCGTCATCGGTTTATGCCGGCCAGCTTTAGTGGCGATGCCTACGAAGATGCCGCCCTGCCGATTGGCGAAAATCAAACCATTTCCATGCCAACAGTTGTGGCGCAGATGACCACAGCGCTGGCGGTTGAACGCCAGCATAAAGTGCTGGAAATTGGCACTGGCAGTGGCTATCAGCTGGGTATTCTCTGTATGCTGGCACGCCGGGTGTTTTCTATAGAGCGTCATCAAAGCCTAGCCGCCAGAGCCGAAAAGACACTGGCCGCCTTGGGTTTTACCAATTTTGTGATCAAAACCGCTGATGGCTCGTTGGGCTGGCCGGATCAAGCACCATTTGATCGGATTATGGTAACCGCCGCCAGCCCGGCGGTGCCGCCTGCACTTATCAGCCAGCTTGCGGTTGGTGGCATCATGATTATTCCCATTGGGCCGGTGGGGCGTGCGCAGCGGTTGCTTAAAGTTGAACGCACCACCGAGGGGATAAACACCACAGATTTAGGCGGCGTGGCTTTTGTGCCGTTGATCGGTGCCCAAGGTATCAAAGAAAGACAAACAGCATGAGGTATTATCTGGATGCCATTTATGGCTGGGTTTTGCACTGGGCGGGGCATCGGCATGCGCCATGGGTTTTGTTTGGGGTGGCCTTTGCTGAATCCAGCTTTTTTCCTATTCCGCCAGATGTTCTGCTGATGCCGATGATTCTGGCACATATTCAGCGTGCATGGCTGTATGCGCTGATTTGTACCATGGGGTCGGTGCTGGGCGGGATAGCCGGTTATGCCATGGGTTACTATGGATTTGAGCTGTTTGGCCAACCGCTGATTGATTTTTACCACGCGCAGGAAAAATTCGCCATGTTGCAGCATTGGTACACTGAGTGGGACGTCCTGATTGTTTTTGCTGCAGGCTTTTCACCAATCCCGTATAAAATATTTACAGTACTAAGTGGATTTATGCAGGCTAATTTACTTATGTTTATTCTGGCCTCGCTGTTATCCCGCGGTGCGCGGTTTTTTCTGGTGGCAGGTATTCTGTACTGGGGAGGCGCACCTTTGCGGAACTGGATTGAACGAAATCTGCCCCCGCTTAGTTTACTGGCCATCGTGCTGCTGGTACTGCTGGTGGTGCTGTTTAAATTATAGCCAAGCCCTGATGGAAGAGCAGGGCCTAACAAAAAAAACCGGAGACGCCCATGCTGAAAAAATGCCTGACCCTAACCGCCCTTACCACCATATTGGGCGCTTGCTCGCTACAGGACCCTGCGCCTGTTATCAGCGGTTTTGATCTGCCTTGGGAGCGTAAATACCGTGAAGTAAAACCAGTTCAACCTGCCAGCCAAGCCACAGCAGAGGCCACGCAACAACAAAATATTGAACCCGCCGCCGGGCCAAACCAACCGACAGATGAAGCGCTGCCAGCTGTGCCAGCAACCTATACCCCGCCGGCCATCCGTGTGAGTGATATACCACAACAGGCACAAAATGCTGCCCCCACCATGCAAACCTATATGGTGCAGGATGGTGATACGGTGTTCAGCATTGCCCGTAAGCACAACACCAGCGTAGCTGAGATTATGGCCGCCAATAGCCTCAGTAATGGGTATATTCAGCCCGGTGCTGTGCTTATGTTGCCGTCAACAAATCAGCAAAATCAGGCGCAACAAGCCGTGGCAGAGCTAGAAACCAAGCAGCCCCAACGATATTCGCTCACCCGTAGTCGCAGTTACGATGTCTCGGTGCAGGCAGCAGCCCAAAACACACCAGCGCCGCAAACACAGGCAAAAGCACAGGGCATACCACAAAATATTCAAACCATTCAGCCCGCAGCTGGCCCGGTTAAAACCACACCTGCGCCCAGTAAACCGCCTCAATACCAATTGCACACCCTTGAAGCAGGTCAAACATTATACCGCCTAAGCCAAACCTATGGCGTGCCCGTGGCGGCTATCCGCGATGCCAACCCGGGTATAGAAGTGGATAATATGCGAATTGGCCAGCAGGTGCGTATCCCTACAGATAAAATAACAAACGCAGCCACCATAGAGCCTGCGGCCGGCCCGGTAAAATCTGAACAAAGCCAACCTCAAAGCTATAAAATGCACACCATCAGCGCCGGGGAAACCATGTATCGCCTCAGCCAGCAATATAATGTTAACCTGAATCAGCTGATGCAAGCCAACCCCGCCATAGAGGTAAATGGTTTACGGGTTGGTCAGCAGGTGCGTATTCCAACAAATGGCCAAGCCAGTCAGTCGGGCGCATCACAGACCAATGTGGCAAGTAACACAGCCACCAAAACAACATCGGGTACGCCTAAAATTATTGCTTCAGCCGCCCGCGCCAGTGGTTTGGCGTGGCCTGTGAATGGCAAGATTATCAATAAATTTGGCAGCGGTGGCAGTGGTATTCAGCATTCCGGCTTAAATATTGCTGTGCCAGAAAATACGCCTGTGGCCGCTGCTGCTGAGGGTAAGGTGATTTATGCCGATAGCGGCTTAAAGTCTTACGGTCATTTGGTGCTCATCCGGCATAACGATGGTCTGGTCACGGCATATGCCCATAATAGCAGTTTGACCGTTAAAAAGGACGATACAGTTAAAAAAGGCCAAGTTATTGCCTATTCAGGTAAAACTGGTAACGTTACGCAGCCACAGGTGCATTTTGAAGTGCGCCGAAATGCCCAAGCTGTTGATCCTATGAAGTTATTGGCTAAGGTCACGGAATAACAGTATTTTCTAGGCAGAACTTGCGGCAGGTACGTGCACCAAAAAACTGGTTTCGGTTTGGCGTGCCGTCGCATGATAGCCGGAAACTCTAATGTACGCTTGCGGGTGCCGGCGGCTACAGGCTTCAATCTGCATCATTAAAACAGAAGCATTCATTTCCTTCAGGGCTTGCCGCGGATTACGGTTGGTACTTGGCGTAGAAAGTGGCCAAATTTGCCAATACATTTGGTTCGATTCACCCTGTTCTGCCCATTCTATGGTCGGAATCCAGCCGTTTTTAAGAATATATTCAGCTTGCGCCTGCGTCTGGCCCGGCGATAAGGGCGGCAAGTAAGAAAAAGTTTCAAAACGACTACTCATCTTCTATTGTTCCTTCATTCTGCTGAGTGGAAATGGCCCGTAAAACAGAGGATTTGTTTGTATCTGGCCGTTCAACTTTACCAGAAAGCGCCTCGCCACCATCACCGGATACCACACCAAATAAAAATGCCCCTTCTTTATAGATGGCCAGCGCTTCTTTTAACTCTGGGCTATACTTTTGGGCACGGTTCAGAATAATCCGGCCATCAACATTTAGGCTGTAACCCTCGCCACGCGCTTGCACCAAAGCCTCTATGGCAACACGGTTGGCAGTGGCACCGGCGGCACTGCCCCACGGATGCGCCATCACACTGCCCCCACATTGAATCATCAAATCGTCTCCCAAGGCATCGAGCAGGCGGGGAAAATGCCACGGGTTATGGCCACCCCCAACCGCGGGCAGGCTGCCCTCCATGCCATAAAAGTCTTGCTGGTGCAGAATCCCTTCTTCCGCTGTGCGGGGTAAAGAAGGGGCGCGCATGGTTTTTACGGTACCAATGCTGTAACGACGCTGAGCCACACTCCCGCGCAGGGGCGAGCCAATACTGGTGACATCACAGCCTGCCAGCCGGAGGAGCTTGGCTTCTAAAGCCTCGCTCATCACGCCCCCTTGCAGCGCGCGGCCACCCATCGCGCAGAGTATCATATCGTTATCTCGGCACCAGTGGCTTAGGCTTTGCAGGGCACTCCAGCCCACACCAGCACTATCCACCATCAGCATACCCAGCTCTAGATCTTTGGCATAGCTGGCACGTTGTAGCATATCCTCGGTGGTGGCCGCGGTCACATTGGCCGCATGGGCTTTATACTCGTTACATTCGGCACCGGCGGCATGCACGGCCTCGGCAGCGTAACGGAAGCGTTCTCGCCACGTCAGGCCGGGAATACTATGCAGCAAGGTCGGGTCGCAGGTTAGGTCGCAGCCGCCTTGCAAGGCTTCAAAAATGGCGCGCCCATACATTTTGGGGGGAATCCCCAACATGGGGCGCAGCGTACACGAAAGCAGAGGCCGGCCATATTTACCCGTCAGGTCGCGCAGGCCGCGCACACCAAAAGCAGGCCCATGCAAGCTACGCCCCAAGCTGGCTGGAATCTGTACATCCAGCAGGCGGGCATTTGTGCTGGTAATGCCTGCCGCTAATACCGACATCAGCCCCACCAGCGAGCCTGTTTCGAATATACTGTGCGGAAAAACAAGATCCACTTCTATGCGTTTGGTGCCTACTTTACGGGCATGGAGGGCATAGGGGCGCGGTTGGGCAGGGTCAACAAAATCTTCGGTCCATGTGCTGACCCATGTGCCAGCGGCAGCGGATTGTAAAAGCTGCGCCGCTTCTTTGGGGGATTGATCGGTATTTTCGAGGACATATGTGGCCTGTACATCGGCTGGATTTTGCTGCACAGGCAGTTGTGCCTGCGCGAGTTCATTCAGGCTAACGCCCAAGGCCTGGGCCAGCGCTGTGATGCTGCTGAAAGAGGGATTCTCGGTTTCGCCACTTAATATACGGCTGAGGCTTGCCATGGAAACGCCGGATTCTCGAGCCAAATCTGCCGCATTGACCCCAGCTTGTTGCATAAGGTTGCGTAAAGTAGAGGAGAGGGCTTGTTTTTCTTTCACATTTCCATTCTTGCAATTCTGAACAGAATAAGCAAGCGGATGCCTGATAATTTATCCACAAGTTCGCTGCCTCTCCTCTGTATTATCCACGCCATGGGGATAAAAAAGCTGCGCCATGGCAGGGTAATGATTGTTCATGCCGCCGCTTATCAGTATGCTGATCACATGCGTTTTGTACATTTGAATACTTATTCCACCTATAGTTTGTTAAAAGGGATGGCCAGCCCCAAAAAACTGGCCGCCTACGCCGCTGAACAAGGCTTTGATACGCTTGGCATCACCGATTACGAAAATGTATATGGGGCGGTGGATATTTCTAAATCCCTACCAGCACAGCAGGTTTTTCCTTTGCTTGGGGGACGCCTCACCATAACAGACGACGCCGGAACAGTATGGGGGACAGTCAGTGTGCTGGTGCAAAACGAGGCCGGTTGGCGCAGCTTGTTGCAGTTGGTGACGCAAGCCAATTTGGCCAGTGCGGCAGACCATTGTCGCGCCATTCGGGTGACGGACTTGGTTGCCCATGCCACTGGGCTAATTTTGCTTACTGGCGGTGCCCGTTTTGGCATGCTGCGCCCGCTGCTGGAAGCGAAAAATATAGCCGCTGCCACCGAGGTGCTGACCACGTTACAGCACGCCTTTGATGACCGCCTGTATATTGAATGTCAACGTCATGGGTTGGATATTGAAACCAACCTCGAACCACACCTGATTGAGCTGGCAATGCGCTTGAATCTGCCCACTGTGGCAACCAACGATAGCCGTTTTTTAAAACCCGATGAGGCCGAGGCCTATAATGCGCTGGTATGCATCGGCGAGGGGCTAACGCTGGATAGCCCGGAACATACCGCCTTTGGCCCTGAATATGCCTTGCGGCCTGCCGCAGACATGGAAAAATTATTTGCAGACATCCCCGAGGCGCTGGCCAATACCACCGCCATTGCCCAACGCTGCGGTTTTTGGTTAGAAGAAAAGCCGGTAAAGCAAATGTTTATGCCGGTTTGGCCAACGGAAAACCCGGCAGATGTCCCCGAGATTTTGCGTCAACAAGCGCATACAGGGCTGGCAGCACGGCTCCAGCAATTTGTATTACAGGCCGATCAATCGGCAGAAATGCAGGCCAAACTGCGCCAACAATACGAAGATCGCCTCACTTTTGAGCTGGAAATGATTATTCAAATGGGGTTTGCCGGGTATTTTCTGATTACGTCCGACTTTATCCGTTGGGCCAAGGGGCAGAATATTCCCGTAGGGCCCGGGCGGGGGTCTGGGGCAGGGTCGTTGGTGGCGTGGGTGCTTGATATTACGGATTTGGATCCCATCCGCTGGGAGCTCTATTTTGAGCGCTTTTTGAACCCAGATCGGGTGAGCCTGCCCGACTTTGATGTGGATTTTTGCCAAGAACGGCGGGATGAGGTTATTCAGTATGTGTGCCAGAAATATGGTAGCGATCGTGTGGCGCAAATTATTACATTCGGTAGCCTTAAAGCCCGCGCCTGTATTCGGGATGTGGGGAGGGTGATGCAGTTGCCTTACGGTTTGGTTTCTAAGATATGCGCCTTCGTGCCAGAGGGGCCGAATCCGCCAGGCATAGCAGAAGTGATTGCCGGCGATGAACGCCTGCAGGCTTTGGCACAGGAAGAAGATGGCGTGCAGGAGTTGTTAACCGTTGCCCAGCAGCTGGAAGGCTGCCTGCGCCATGCCAGTACCCATGCCGCTGGTGTGGTGATTACAGACCGCCCAATTGTGGATGTGTGTGGGCTGTATAATGACCCCCGCTCCACATTGCCTGCGACCCAATTCCCCATGTTTGATGCAGAATATGCCGGTTTGGTAAAGTTCGATTTTCTGGGGCTGAAAACCCTGACCACAATCCAAAAAACTTTGGAAATTGTGCAGGCAACCTACGGTGTATCGTTGGATATTCTCCAAATTCCATTGGAAGATGAAGCCACTTATGATGAATTATGCGCTGGCAATACCACAGGTATTTTTCAGATTGAATCCGCCGGTATGACCGACCTGTGCCGCCGGATGCGTCCCCGCAATTTGGAAGATTTATCTGCCCTCGTTGCACTGTATCGGCCGGGGCCTTTAGGGAGTGGCATGGTGGACGACTATATAGATGTGCGCCACGGCAAACAGGCGGCCAAGTATCCACATCCCGCGCTGGAACCAGTGTTGGCAGACACCTTTGGAGTGCCGGTCTATCAGGAACAAATTATGCGTATGGCGCAGGTGCTGGCAGGTTACTCGTTGGCACAGGCCGATATGTTACGCCGTGCCATGGGTAAAAAGAAACCAGCCGAGATGGCCAAGCATCGCGAGCTTTTTGTGGCGGGGGCTGCCCAACATCATGGCGTGGATGCCGAGCAGGCCAACCAAATTTTTGATCTGATGGCCGTATTTGCGGGTTACGGCTTTAACAAAGCCCACAGTTTGGCTTATGCCTATATTTCCTATCAAACAGCTTACCTGAAAACCCATTATCCACTGGCCTTTATGGCGGCATCCATGACCATGGATAAAGGCAATACAGATAAACTGCTGGTGCACAGAAACGAGTTACAGCGCATGGGCTTTACCCTGCGTGCGCCGAACATTAATACCGATCGGGTGAACTTTAGTATTGAAAGCACCGCACCGCACGAGGGCGCCGTGTTATATGCCCTGAGTGCCCTAAAAGGCGCTGGCGAGGATGCCATGCGCCAGTTACGGCAGGCGGTCAAGGCGGCTGGTGGAGTTGAGGATATTTTTACCCTTGCCGAACTGGTACCGCCCCAAGTGCTGACGCGGAAAAATTTGGAAGTTCTGGCCAAGGCTGGGGCGTTGGATGTTTTTCAATTGCCTCGCGCGGATTTACTGGAAAATATAGATACAATTCAGGCCTACTGCCAGCATTACTGGGAAGAAAAAAACAGCAGCCAGATTGGCCTGTTCGGTGAAGCCACAGGCAGCCAACTGCAGCGCCCCCCTCTGGTAAGCGCCGATAAGAATGATTTGTGGCAAACGTTGCAAAATGAACATAGCGTTTTGGGTTTTTACCATTCTGCTCACCCACTTTCGGCCTATGAATTTGTATTGCAGCGGATGGATAATCTCACCCCGATTGCCGCACTGCCAGAGGCAGCAGCGCAAGGCAAAAGTGCAGCGCATATCGCCGGCATTATGATGGCGAAAAAAGAGGTGCGCACCAAAAAAGGGGCGCGCATGGGTATTCTAACCCTCTCCGATGTATCGGGGCAGACCGAGGTTGTGGTTTTTCCTGAGGCATATACCCATTTTCAGGATTTACTGGTACAGACAGAGCCGCTTTTACTCCATATCAGCATGAACCAAGAGAACGACCGCCTGCGCCTGCATGCAGAGCATTTGGAAAGCTTGGCGCAACAGCCAGCAAAATGGGCGCAGATAACACTGAAGGTCGATGCATCTGCCGATTTGCACCAAGTTAAGCATATGCTGGCGGCCCAACCAACGGGTGAGACAATCTGCACATTAGTATTGCCAGCCAACGGCCATGGCGAAGTTAAAGTACGCCTGCCGCAGCGGCTGAGTTGCTCGGCCGTTTTTCTGCAAGACTTGCGTCAACTGGCCGGGGTACAATTACAGGGCTGAAGCCATCAATCACCCGCCTAAATCCTTTAAAGCAGTTATTTTTATTGACCCTTAGCCTAATTCAAGCTAGGCATAAGTATGCCGGAACCATGTTTTATTTTTCTGGGAGATATTGTGGCACGCCCCGGCCGTAACGCCTTAGCCAAATGGGTGCCGCAGCTGAGGTCGTTTTATGATCCGGTAGCCGTTATTGCCAATGGTGAAAATGTTGCAGCGGGGCGGGGGATTCACGCCAACACAGCGCAAGAGATTTTTGCTGCTGGTGTAGATGTTATTACCCTAGGCGACCATACGTTTGATCAACGCGATAGTGTGCTGTTGTTGTCGCAGGAACAAAAAATACTGAGGCCTGCTAATTTTCCCCATGGCACGCCCGGGCGGGGTTTTCATATCTATGAAATATCGGGCTACAAAATAGGTGTTATGAACCTGATGGGCCGGACGTTTATTAACCAGACACTAGATTGCCCCTTTCAGGCCAGCCGGCAACATATGGCGTTATATAAGCTGGGCGAGCATTACGATGCCCTGCTGATAGATGCCCATACCGAAGCCACGTCCGAAGTGGCGTGCTTGGGGCATATCTGGGATGGTTATGCGACGGCCGTATTAGGTACACACACCCATTGCCCCACTGCCGATGGCCGTGTGCTGCCGGGAGGCACTGCTTTTCAGAGCGATGTGGGCATGTGCGGGGTATATGACAGTTCCCTTGGTATGGGGTATGATGCTATTATAAAACGCTTTGAACGGGGCGGCCGGTTTCAAATGGAGCCTGCCAGCGGAGAAGCAACATTGTGCGGTGCCGTGGTCTTTTTTGGTAAGGATGGCTTGGCAACATCCATGCAGCCACTTAGGTTGGGTGGCGCCTTAACCCAGCAAGGGCTAGCATAAATAGAAGGAAATTCAATATGTTTGGTTTATTACGATCCATTCTCTGGACGGTTGTCCTCCTTGGTTTAATAGCGCTAGGGCTGGCTTGGTTCCAGTATGGCACCACGCACCCTTGTAATGTGCTACAAGCCCGTATGGAAGAACGTAATGCCAAGAAAATGCAGGGTGCAAGCGCCCTAGAGAAGGCGGCCGACTCATTCACAAAAGCCATTGCGAGGTCTGCCGCCGAAAGACATGTTGCCGAGAAGACACCCAAGGCCTGTTTAATTGATTTGTGGCATGATGTCAGAGCGCATGGTATTTGACCTTTTCTGCAAAAATAGCAAATATATGATTATGAAACATATTGCATTTATCTTCTCTCTCTTTTTGGTATCCGCCTGTACTGTGGAGGCGCCAACGGCTCTGCCCGAAGTGCCGGTAACGCAAGAATCCAGCGAAAAATTTGCCTTACAAATGGGTAGCTTTACCGATGCACGTACCCCACGGGCGCGGGAAACAAGCGTTAGCCAAGATGTTCTATATGAATATGATGCGGATCAACTTCTCAGTAGTGTTAAGTACCGTATGCCAAAACTGCTGGAAAAACATTTTAATGCCGAAAGTGACGTAACCCCTTTTTATACAACTGAAATTCACTTAAAAGACTTGCGCCAGTTTATTAAGGCAGGTGGGGTTTTTACGGGCGGTTTTGGTGAGTATGTGGCCAAAATGAAATTATACACCATTGTACGAAACACAGACGAAAGCGTGCTGTGGGAAGGCGAAACAGATGTAGAAGTTTCGGCAAACCGTACATCGTATAAAGGGCGTGCGCCTGGCAGCCAGCTGGATCGGCAGAAAATGTTTGATGTGACGGAAAGAGCCATTCGTCTGGCCAGCCAACGGATTACCCGCAAAGTTTTAGGCGCCCATAATGCACAGGATGGCTTCAACCTTTTCTAACAAACTTGTGCAAAGGGCATAATTTATGTGGGCTATACTAGCGCTATTTGCGGGTATCATGAATGCGGCGGCGCTAGAGGTTAATAAAACTTACAAATTTCAAGGGTTGACGCTGGTTTTTTGGCGGAGCTGTGCTTCCTCTCTGCTGCTATTGCCTTTTTTGTTTTTGATGGAATGGCCACAAAATGAAATGTTTTATTTGGTCATTCTCCTTACGGCCATTGCATCTGTTATTGGTATTATGGTGCAGTTTAATTTGGCTGCCAAGCATAACGGCCGGGTGGCAAACCTGAGCCAACCGATTTCTATCCTCGGGACTTTTATCATCTGGCTGGCTTTGGATCAGGCTGAACAAATGCGTTTTATTTCAGATACATGGTATGCTGTAGGTGTATTCGCTGCCTTTGCTATGATGATTGGCGCCTTGCAGTTTATTCGTAAAAACGATACCAGCTGGGAGGCGTTCCTTGCGATCGCGCCGGTGGGGTTGTTGTATGCTGTGACAACCGTTCTGACCAAGCTGATGCTGGATGAAGGCACAGGTGCTTTTGCTATTAGCCTGACGTTTGTTTTGTTGGGGAATGTGATGATGGTGTTCACGGCGTTACCAGTTCTTATGAGCCAAAAAATTGGGGATAAAAACAAAAGCATTATGCCGCGTCGTATTTTTGAAGCCGCATTTATCAGCGGTTTTTTTCATACAGTATCTTGGGTAACCTTTAATTATGCGATTATTATTGCGTTAAACCCCAGCTACCCAAGCCTGATTATTGCGCTGAACCCATTGTGGTTTGCGTTGTATTATAAATGCATTGGCGTGAAGGATACCGTGTCGCCCGTGGCTGGTTTTGTGCTGGCATTATCCGCGATTATCCTGATGGTTGTTACCCTGTGAACCTTGATTGGTATGGTGGGCGTCTTTGCGCCGCCGGCAGCGTTCCGAGCAATAAATAACATTTTCCCACACCTTTGCCCATTTTTTCCGCCATGTGAAGGGACGCTGGCAGACAGGGCAGATTTTTTCCGGCAGATCAGACTTTTTCATGATGCTCCATGCGAACCAGAAATTTTTGTGCATCTGCTACAATGGTTTCCTGTCGCTCGGGGGTCATTTTTTCCAGCGTTTTATATATCATGCCTAAACGTGGGTTACCCTTTAATGTATCCCTATTTTCTATTAAAAAATGCCAGTATAAATAATTAAACGGGCAGGCATTTGCCCCTGTTTTTTCTTGTACATTATAGGCACAATCCTGACAATAATTCGACATTTTATGGATATAAGCCCCACCTGCCGCATACGGTTTACTGGCCAGCATGCCTCCATCCGCATACAAAATCATACCACTCACATTAGGCAGTTCCACCCATTCATAGGCATCGGCATAAACAATTAAGTACCATTCATTCACCTCATCAGGATGCAGCCCGGCCAATAAAGCAAAATTGCCCAGCACCATCAGCCGCTGAATATGGTGGGCATAGGCATTTTGCTTTGTTTCCGTAATACACTGTTTCAGGCAGTTCATGTGGGTATCGCCCGTCCAGTAAAACGCAGGTAATTTGCGGGTGGCATTTAGCGCATTCAGGTTTTTATAGGTGGGCATTTTAAGCCAATACAAGCCACGGACAAACTCCCGCCAGCCAAGAATCTGGCGAACAAATCCCTCAACAGCGTTCAGCGGGGCTTTCCCTGCCTGATAAGCGTCTGTAGCTGCCTGAATACACTCAAGCGGCGTAAGCAGGCAGCAGTTTAAGTAAAAGCTAATATGGCTATGGAACATCCATGGTTCATGCGAAAGCATCGCATCCTGATAATCCCCAAAGTGGGGGAGGCGCTCTTGCACGAATAAATCCAGCGCCTGCAAGGCTTGCTGGCGCGTGACAGCAAAATAGAATGGTTCAAGGTCACCAAAATGATCATGAAAACGGGCGGCAACTAGGGTTAAAACCTCTTGTGTTATATCATCTGGCTTGGCAGTAAAATGAGAGGGAATAACCATATCTGCCGGCGGTGTTCGTCTATTTTCGCTATCATAATTCCATTGTCCGCCTATTGGCTGGTCTTTTTCCATTAGGATATGGTAGCGTTTACGCATTTCACGGTAAAAGTATTCCATGCGCAGCTGTTTACGCCCGTCCGCCCAAGTTGCAAAGTCAGCAGGGCTGGCTAAAAATAAATTATGCGCCCGTATTTCAACAGGTATATCCAGTGTTGCCTGCCAGCTTTTCATCATTTGCAGCACACGGTACTCACCGGGGAATGTGCACACAAGCTGCGTGGGCTGAATATCCTCAATGGCACGCAGCACCTCATGGGTGAAATTATGGGTATTCTGGGGGTCGTCCAGCTTTATGTAACGCACCCGATACCCGACCGTGATAAGTTCGGCCGCAAAATGGCGCATGGCACTAAATAAGAATGCAATCTTTTTCTGATGATGCTTAACGTACTGGGTTTCATCCCATACCTCGCACAGCATAATGGTATCTGTTGCTCGGTTGCAATCGGTGAGGGCGGCGATTCCGGTATTAAGCTGATCTCCAAGAATAAGGCGCAAGGTGCCAGTCATAGTGCATATTTTCCTTTTTTCTGTTTTGCTAGGGGCTGATTTCCTGTCCATCGTAAGCAAACAAACGGCCGGATTGCGCAGGCATCAGCTGGGCAATCACTTGCGCCATAGCTTGGGCACTGTATGCGGGCGTAAATAATTTTCCTGCGGGCAGACCATGCTGAAAAGGTTGGGAAAGGGGGCTATTCACCGTACCCGGATGCAGCCCCACCACCACCGCATGCGGGTGTGTGCGCGTCATTTCTATAGCGGCACAGCGCACCAGCATATTCAGAGCGGCCTTACTGGCCCGATAACTATACCAGCCGCCTATCTGATTATCGCTGATACTGCCAACCCGTGCCGAGATAGCAGCCAGTATGCCCCGCTGCTGACGGGGTAACAGGGGCAAAAAGTGTTGCATCACCATGGCAGGGCCAAAGGTATTCACGTTAAATACATGCTGCATATGGGCGCGGTGCACGGTTTTTATGGTTTTTTCGGGGCCAAAGGTATCGGTATGTAACAAGCCTGTACAAATCAGCACCAAATCTAGTGGCGCGGCGATGGTTTGCGCTGCCTCAGCCACGCTGGCATCATCTGTAATATCAAACTTGACAGGTGTTATATTATCACAATAAACATCAGGTGGTTTGCGTGTGCAGGCAAACACATGGGGCTTGTGCGGTAGCGCGGCATAGTGTTGAACAAATGCCTGCCCAATAGCGCCCTGAGCCCCAAGAATAGCAATGCGTTGTGGGTTAAAAGGTGAATGTTCAGTCACACCTGCACATTAACACAAACCGCCATATGGGATGAACCAAAATGATAGAAAGCACAAATAATGGAAATGCCCGCAAAGAATGCTAAACTGACCAGCTTACGCCATGGCACATTGCTGGTGACTGTACTCTCTTTGTTGCCCCATATTTTTTGTTGCGGTATTCCGGTTGTGGCCGCGTTAATTGGCCTTGGCACCACGGTTGGCCTGAGTACAGCCTTAGCGGCGAGCCCTTTCTATCATATGGTAGATGCCTACCATACCGAGCTACTAATGCTAGCCATTGGTGGGGTGACGCTGAGTGGCCTTCTCAACCTGATTGCTTATCGGCTGGATTGTCGGCAAGCTGCCTGTACGCATGGATCCTGTAGCTATGCAGATTGTAAGCCGCGAAAAATGAAAAGCTTTCGCATTTTCTTTATTTCATTGGCGCTGTTGGCACTGGATTTGGCTTGGTTTGCTACCGAGGAACATATTCTGGGGCTTCATCACCATTCTGGTCATCACCAAGAAGATCAACATCAAATGCACCACCAGCATTAAGCATCTTGCTGATGCTGCCACTTTTGCAGGCAAGCGGCCATATATTCCAAGCTGTCTTCATTTAAGCCATGCCCTAAATCGGGGATAAGCTGATGATCTACATCAACACCACGGGCTGCTAATACGGTAGCGGCCTGTACCGTGCTATCCGCCGGCACGACATCATCTGCCATACCATGCAGCAAAAGCATGGGCGGCTGCCATGGCTGTGCTGGCAGATCTTCCTCCCACATTAAAACACCAGCATGTGCCACAACACCGCCAATAGCATGGGGGAGGCGGGGTGCAGCATACAAGGCCAGCATAGCACCTTGAGAAAAACCACAGAGATAGACATCTGACCAACCAAGGCCGAGGTTTTCAATCATTTCTGTTTGGATATAAGCGGATAATGCCACCGTTGCCGCCTGTATACCCGGTTTATCGCGGAAGGTCCAGCCGGCATCGCTAAACCATTGATAGCCAGCACCATAAACACATGGCTGTACGCCATTTGGTGCCAAAAAGGCTACCTTATTTTGCAGGTCATCTGGCAGCAATTCATTCAATGGGGGCGCTAAGGTGATAAGATCGCTCCCGTCACTCCCAAAGCCATGCAATAAAACAAGGGCAGCCTTGGGGCGGGGCGGCACAAAAGCGGGGCCAGTAAGCATACTTTATTTTTCCAGAGAGAGCTTGATATCTTGTTCGCGCATGAGGTAAAGAACCACACAGGCCGCCAGCATAGGCCATGCAGCAAAAAAGAGCATATCCATTTGCAGGTATCTATCAAAAGAAGAAAAAGTAGATACGGCATGCATGAATAAAACCGCACCATAGGAGAATCGCTTTTTGTAGCCTAGTATAAACGCAGTAACAATGAGAGCCTGAACAGCCCCAATAAAATACATCGTATTAAACTGAATGTCTGGCAGCATGTAAAAGTTTTCAAATACAAGCACAGCATGGCCAGGGTTAATAAACTTGTCCAGCGTCCATACGGCCATAACAATAAATACACCAAGCCGCAGCAAAAAAAGCGACCATTCCAGTTTATTCTGTTGAGTCATATTATTTCCTTTTTTTGGGCTTCACTAGCCTTCGCCTAATGAAGGTGGACATTTTTAAGTTAAACAACTATAAATTAGCGGAGAATAACTAAAAAATCTATAGGTTATGGCTTAAAATCTGTATCCTACGGAAATGCCACCAAACAAAGCTGGATCATCTTGTCCAGCAAATTCCTTGGTACGGTAAACAGCTGTATAACTCAGCCGTAAGCGACCGAGCGTAAAAGCAATCCCCGCGTTGGCATCGAGTACAAAATGTTTTTTATCCGCATGTGGGCTATCTCGAAAGGTATTGCCATCCAGGAAAATATTATGCAAAACAGCGCGTGCTTGTAGGCCTCCGAATAGCATCCAGCCTAATGTATCTGGGCGGGTTTGAAAAAAACCACTGCCGGGCTGAGAGGGGCGGACTTGCAGTGGCGTATCCTGCCATTGTCCGTCCTGCGGCGTTAATCTTAACGTTAGGCCTGTTTCTGCCAGCGTATAAACATTGCCCACCGTTAAGCCGATATTCGGCTCTATGGAAAAAACTGTGTGCTCAAGGTCGTGGCTGAGCACATCCGGCCAACGGCGGCGCCATGCCAGCATCAGCGCGGGCTCGTTATGGAGCTGGTTATCCCAGCCTCGCGGTATATCGCCACCAATTTGCCGATGAATAAATTTCTGAACCGCTTCACCTTGTGCCAGCGGCCCCACCACACCTAAGGTTGCTTCAACATCATCTATGTGGTTATCAATCAGGCTTGTTATACCAATGGAACCATATAGAAAAGCAGCCCATGGCCGATCCTGGGGGGCTGGTTGTTGCTGGGTTATATCATCAGGTGTGTACAGATTTTGGCCAATGGAATAATAAACGCTGGTTGTCTGGTTCGTTTTAATACCGGGCACATGTGTTTCCAGCCAATGCATAATAGGCCCGGGTGTTTGGGCCGCATTAAATGCTGTAAAGCGAAGACCACTGGTATAATTTTTATCTGTACCAGCACCAAACAGGTCATTCTCCAGCGTGAGGGTATAAAATCGGGTATTATCTTCTTGGAAAAGCTTGGGGGGTATGCGGGCTTCTAGTGTTGTTTCCGAAACAGCCAAGCACTGGCCAGTTAGTAAAAAACTCAAAAAGCATAAAAAGGTGGTGCGCATCTTTTTTAATGTGCGCCCTTTTTAGCTAAAACCACGCCAACGGTTTTAAGTAAAATC
>CAZDNZ010000006.1:0-18351 GCA_964506925.1 uncultured Pseudomonadales bacterium
AGTGTTAGGGTTAGGATGCCATTTTTAAAAGTAGCATCCACCTTATCGGCATCTACGGTTTCGGGCAGGCTAAAACGCCGGGTGAAGCTGCCATACCGGCGCTCCATGCGGTGAATATTGCCTTGATCGTCCTTACTTTCTTTTTCGTATTTTTTCTCCCCTTTAAGGGTCAGGATATTGTTCTCTAAGGCAATATCAATATCCTTTTCCTGTAGCCCGGGTAATTCTGCTGTAATGGTAAAGCACTTATTGTCTTCTTCAACATCCAGCGCCGGCACAAACTGAACCGAACGCCCAAGAGTACCCGCTAGCGGCAGGCTGTTGAATAAATCATCAAATAAATGATCCATATTTTCAAAGCTTAGGGCATTTGTCTGACGGTTGCGGCCTGTATTTGTGGTTAACCAGTTCATTGTTTTCTCCTCCTTTTTTTCTTGGTACGAGGTACGCTTATCATTTCTTATCACTTGCGCACCTACAGTGATAATTTAGGCCAGCATGTGGGTGTTGTCAAGGGGGTTTTGTCACTCTATATGCAGGAGTGATTATAAAAGATGTTAGATATTCAGGATATTCTGGGGGCGGTAAAAAATGGTGGTTTGCTTAACATTTGCATAAATAGGCGCTAGGCCTATAAAATCCAGCCGTTTGAAACCAGTTTGCAGCAGTTTGTTGATGGCACGTTTTAATTCAGGCCGTTCGCTATCGTCCAGAATAATCACACCTTGCTCCGTAAGCGCAGGCATACATGCAGCCAAGCAGGCCTGCCGTTTGGGGCCATCAATAATGATAATATCGTAAGGTGGTTGTGCTGCTTGGGTGGCTGCGGCGGCGTAAGCGGCCTTGTTATCCAACACCAGATGCACGGTGGCATGGGGCGGGCACAGCGGCGCTATGGTATTAAACCAATGGGGGTTATTCTCTACGGCATCTATATGGTTAACGTGCTGCGCCCACCACAAAGTGCCATAGCCACTGCCATATTCAAAAACGTTCATTTGCGGGGTTAGGCGGGGCTCCAGAAAGCTGGTGCAGGCATAAACCAGCCAAGGCAGGGGCTGATTATCGGGCGTGACCGGGTAACCGGTTTGGGCACTCCGCAGCCAGCCGGTTTGTTGCAGGTAGTGCCGACCCTTGCTTATGCGGTATAAAGCGCGCCAGCGCGTAAGCCAGCCGGGTAATGGCATGTTAGGCCGCAGCTTTACTTGTTGCCTCCAATGCATCCAAATACCGCGCCGCATCCAGCGCAGCCATGCAGCCCATGCCGGCGGCGGTAACGGCCTGCCGGTACACACTGTCCATCACATCGCCAGCAGCAAAGACGCCCGGCACAGAAGTAGTGACACTACCCGGCGGCAGCATAAGATACCCGGTTTCGTCCATCTCCAGCTGTCCTTTGAAAATCTCGGTGTTGGGTTTGTGGCCAATAGCAATAAAAGCCCCCTGTACGGATAGATCGCGGGTTTCACCGGTCTCGGTATCTTTGAGGCGAATGGCATTCAGTCCCATGGCATCGCCCAAAAATTCATCCACCACACTATTCCAAGCCACGCTGATTTTTTCATGGTTCAGTACCCGGTCGGTGAGCACTTTCTCACCGCGAAAGGCATCGCGCCGATGCACTAGCGTAACGCTGTTACAAATGTTTGCCAGATACAGGGCTTCTTCCTTGGCACTGTTACCGCCACCAATGACCGCTACATCCTGATTTTTGTAAAAAGCACCATCGCAAGTGGCACAGGCCGAAATACCCCGCCCATTAAATTTTTCTTCGCTGGGCAGCCCCAGCCATTTCGCCGTGGCGCCGGTAGCAATTACCAGTGCATCAAATGTGTAGGTGCCAGCCATGCCGGCGAGGGTCTTGTTGGGCAAGTCGGCTGCGGTAATGGTATCCATGCGGATTTGGGCGCCGCAATTGACGGCTTGTTGTTCCATTTGCTCCATCAGCCAGGGGCCCTGCACAGGCTCGGCAAAACCGGGATAATTCTCCACCTCGGTAGTAATGGTAAGCTGGCCACCGGGCTGCATACCATGCAGAACGGTTGCTTGAATCCCCGCGCGGGCGGCATAAATAGCGGCAGTGAGGCCAGCGGCGCCACTACCCAAAATAAGAAGCTGATTGTGTAATTCCATAGGGCGGATTGTGTGCATTCCCCACATAAAAGTCAAGTATTGCGGAAATGGATATTCATGTTATGTTAAAGATGGATTGAATCAAAGTAAGGGGGAAATATAATGACATTCATGATTGGCCAACAGTTTCCAAATATCACCACACCAGCGGTGGATGCGCAGGGCAATATTACCGATAACTTTAATGTGCATGACTATGCCGATGGCCAGCACACCATTGTGTTTTGGTATCCGCTAGACTTTACATTTGTTTGCCCCACCGAATTGGTGGCGTTTGATCAGGCCATGGGTGCGTTTCGGAATCGGAACTGCAAGGTGGTAGCGGCTTCAGTGGATTCTGCCCACTGCCATGCTGCATGGCGGCGCACACCCTTAAATGACGGGGGTATTGGGGAAGTGAGCTACCCCATGATTGCCGATGTAAAGCGCGAACTGAGTACGGCTTTGGGTATTGTAAGCGAAGGCGGCGTGACTTTCCGGGCCACATATCTGCTGGATGCGAAAGGTATTGTGCGCCACATGCTGGTGAATGATCTACCGCTGGGCCGGAATGTGGAAGAGACGCTGCGGATGGTGGATGCCCTGCAATTTTTTGAGCAGCATGGGGAAGTATGCCCAGCCAACTGGAAACAAGGGCAATCTGGCATGGCACCCACGCGGGAAAGCACAGCCAGCCACCTGAGTAGCGTCAGCAACAGCGTCCGCGCGGCCTAAGTTACGATGCTGTTGTTTAGCGAATAATATAAACAGCTTCACCAAAAAACCCCGCCGAAGCGGGGTTTTTTGGTGGTTAGTGCTCAAGTTCACCTGTAAGTTCGCGAGCCCAGTAAGGGGATTCTTCAACAACCTTACAGACCCAATCTGGTTTACCATATAACTCTGCAGAAGGCATAGTATCTGTTACTTTGCTGACAAGATTCCATTTTGTCTGCTCTATTGCAGAAATATGTCCTTGTTTGTGATTAATATAAGGGTCATTCACGATCTCATCTTGTCGGTAATCCAGTGCTCTGGTAATGCTACGCCCAACAGCCGATAGAGGCAGACGTTCATTTAGTGCTTCCTGCAATTGAATAGAGTCGGTGATAAGTTCATAAAAATCTTCAAATGTTATTTCTTCTGCTAATTGCGGTGACTCATCTGGGTTATTTGGATTCAAATAATAAATGCCAATAGTCATCTGCATTGTGCCAGCTTCAATGTCTGGATAATGTGTTTTGCTTTTAAACATGAGTGCACGATCATACTGATTTACAATATCAGCGTGAGTTTTCAAGAGTTCTCTTGCCCTACTTTTCCTATTTTTAATATCTGGATTTGCCCTCGTGAGGTTCATAGCATTTGATAATAATTTTCTAATATAAGCTCTATTCATATGCTTTTCCATTTCAATCGATTGTTTCTAATATAATATGGGACTGAATAGAAATTTTTTAATGACATGACCCCATAAAATAACCAAACCCCGCCGGAGCGGGGTTTGGTTTTTAGCATATCCGGCTCATTAGTCACGGCGGCGGGGGCGACGGTCGCCACCACGGTCACCACCTTTACCACGGCGGTCGTTACGGTCGCCACGGTCTTCCTTTTCCCGGGGAGCCGGCGGGTTTGCCAGCACATTGGCAATACGCTCGCCAACGGTGCCTTCCTGTTCAATGTCCTTCACGGTCAGGCGGATTTTACCGTTATCCAGCTCAATCACTTTTACCTTTACCTGATCGCCGGCGTCCATCACATCGGTGATGTGCCCCAGCCGTACCGGCACCACTTCACTAATGTGCACCAACCCTTCCTTTTGCCCCATAAAGCGGACAAAAGCACCAAAATCGGTCGTGGAAACCACTTCACCATCGTACAGTTGGTTGATTTCTGGCTCGGCCATCATTTCATCAATATGGGCAATGGCAGCATCCACTTGGGGGCGTAGCACACCGGCCACCCGTACACTGCCATCGTCGTCAATATCGATAGAGACATCGAACTTTTCACATAGGCCACGAATGGTTTCGCCACCTTTACCAATAATCTCACGGATTTTATCCACGGGCACGCTGGTGCTTTTCATTGCTGGTGCATGCTGAGATACATCGGTGCGGGAAACGGCAATGGCTTTGCTCATGTGTTCCAGAATATGCAGCCGGCCAGCTTGCGCTTGCTGCAGCGCGGTGGCCATAATCTCCTTGGTGATGGATGTAATTTTAATATCCATTTGCAAGGCGGTAATCCCATTTGGGGTACCGGCCACTTTAAAGTCCATGTCGCCCAAGTGATCTTCGTCGCCCATAATGTCGGACAGCACCACATGATCCTCCCCTTCCTTCACCAAGCCCATGGCAATACCAGCCACAGGGCTAGGTAAGGGCACCCCGGCGGCCATCATCGCCATACTGGACGCACAGACCGTGGCCATGGAGGATGAACCGTTGGATTCCAGCACTTCGCTGACAATCCGGATGGTGTAAGGAAAAGCCTCGTGGGTGGGCATAATTGGGTTTAGGGCGCGGTAGGCCAGTTTACCGTGGCCAATTTCCCGGCGACCCGGGCCACCCATGCGGCCGGTTTCACCCACACAATAGGGCGGAAAGTTATAATGCAGCATAAAGTGGGCATCGTAGGTGCCTTCCAGCGTATCCATCAGGGCGGCATCTTGGCCTGTGCCTAATGTCACAGCACCGAGGGCTTGCGTTTCACCACGGGTAAACAGAGCCGAGCCATGGGCGCGGTGGAGAATATCCACTTCCGTGACAATTGGGCGAATATCGGTAGGCGTCCGGCCATCAATCCGGGTTTTGTTTTTCAGCACATCCTGCCGCATAACGTCGGATTTTAAGGATTTGAGCAATTTACCGACCAGATCTTTCTGTTCTGCAGCCGTATCGGCATCGGCAGCGGTGACAAACTGTTCCACCGCTTTGGCCTTTATGGCATCCATCGCTGTGGTACGCGCCTGTTTATCGGTAATTTTGAAGGCGGCAACAATATCGTTCGCTAAGGCATCGCGCATGCTGGCCTGTAGGTCGGCTGTATCTGCTTCTTCGGGCATTTCAAAACCGGGCTTGGCGGCTTGTTCGGCCAGTTCAATAATAGCATCCACCACTTTTTGACACTGTTCATGACCATAATTAACAGCACCCAGCATCACATCTTCCGCTAGCTCATGGGCTTCCGATTCTACCATCAGGACCCCTTCGCGGGTACCAGCCATAACCAGATCCAGCGCGGTGTTTTCCTTGCGCCAAGTGTTGGTGGGGTTAAGTGTGTATTGGCCATCGGCGTAGCCAACCCGTGCAGCTGCAATCGGCCCCATGAAAGGTATGCCGGAGATGGTCAGCGCGGCGGAGGCGGCCACCATCGCCACAACATCTGGGTCGTTTTCACCATCCGAAGACAATACGGTGGCAATCACCTGTGTGTCGTTCTGAAAACCTTTAACGAACAGTGGCCGGATTGGGCGATCCATCAGGCGGCTCGTGAGGGTTTCTTTTTCGGAGGGACGGCCTTCACGGCGGAAAAAACTACCCGGAATACGGCCGCTGGCAAAGAATTTTTCCTGATAGATACAGGTTAGTGGGAAGAAGTCGAGGCCTTCCTTGGGTTGTTTTTCAAAACAAACCGTGGCCAGTACCTGCGTTTCGCCATAGGTGGCCAGCACGGCACCATCGGCCTGCCGCGCCATGTGGCCGGTTTCGAGGGTCAGCTGTTTGCCGCCCCATTCAATTTCTTTTTTATAGATTGTGAACATGATGTTCTCCTGCTTTCTTTACGTATTGGAAAGGTGGGAAAATATGAACTAAAATGGGAAAAATTGGGAAAGGTAATAAGTGTTATCGCCTGCTGCCGCTTGATCCGCTTGAATATATTCTCCGCATCCGCTTTTGTTTGTTAAAAAGAACACAGCTATAACTGTGCAACTGACCTTTTTGTAGCAGACATACAAAAAATTGCAAGGGAAATGTTGGCATTTCCATGTTTTCTGCCCCATATATAATAAGCATATGCAAAAAATGTTGACTCTGTTTCTGGCGGTGATGCTGGCGGTGGTACCGTTGGCACGTAGCCCCCATGCCGCCCCTGATGCCAGAGAAGAGGTGGCGACTCAACTTTCCAAAGACATGTATTGCAGCGTGACCAATCTGGTCAGTGGCGATATTGGCATCCTGATTGGGCTAGGGCTTTCGGCCTATGGGTTTATCACGTTGCTTTTGAGTGGTGTAGGGCTGGCACCGGTGTTATTTATTGCCGGTGGCCTTTTGCTCACCGCGATCCCTGGGTTTTTTACAGCTTTTCTGGGTGGGGTGGCGCAGGTGTTTAGCGACCTTAACGGGCAGGATCCTTCTGGTAAAACGCCATGTTAAGATTATTAGCGCTGTTTTGTTGTCTCTTGCCTGCGGCAGGTTATGCGGCAGATGCCAACAGCCAGTATGCCACCGCATTGGCGATTGATCTGTATTGTTCTACCGTCGCCGTGGTGGGGGGCGATATTGGTATATTGATTGGCTTAGCCCTATCTGCCGCTGGTTTAATTATGATTTTATGGAATGGTTTAAGCTTTAGCCCTGTGGTGCTGATTTTGGGTGGTATTCTGCTGACCGCCATCCCGGGTTTTTTTGAACGGGGCTTGGAAGGTGCGGCGAGCATTTTTCAGAGCCTGAACGGACAAAATCCTATGGGCGCGGCCCGCACAGGTGGCCTGCCAACCGTACAGAATATTCAACAAGGTGGCCTTGATGTTTGTACGATGGGGGATATGCCGGCGCCGACGCAAGCTACGCCTTACACTGGTGGGCAGGAGGGGCTACAATACGGTGGCCCTGTCGCTGGTATGCCCGGTTTTATTGGGCCGGCTACGCCAAGCGTTGCTGCCAAAGGCATTACGCCAGATATGAGCTATCAGGAAGCTTTGGCGCAGCTGGAAAGCAGCGGGCAATATAATAAGAGAGGAGGATATAATAATGCTTATTTGGGTAAATACCAGCTAGGATCTAGTGCTATGCAAGAAGCTGGCTTTAAGGATAAATATGGTAACTATACTGCCAAAGCTCAATCCTATGGAGTATACTCAGACAGCCAATTTTTAAATAATCTGGCAGCACAGGAAGCGGCGATGAATTCCTACACAAATGGTTATGTAAAGCCCGCAGTATCTAGGCTTAAAAGTAGTTACAGTACAGCTGGTTATAGTGACAGTGCCTTGGCTGGCATGGTGCACTTAACAGGTGAAGGTGGGGCTCAAAATGTATTAAAGGGCGGCAGTGCGGCCGATGGCTTTGGGACAAAAGCGAGCACTTATGCCAGCATATTAAATGGAAGGGAAATAAAGTAATGCAAAAAACAACCCTCTTTTTCTGCCTTTTATTAGCTGCATGTGGCGGCGAACAGGCTGATTTTACCTCGCCTACGTTTAAGGCATCATCTTCTATTTACCGGGATATTATAGCTGTGCAGCTGAATGCCCCACCCGAGGTACACGAGAGTATTCGTATGGCTGAAGTAGATTTAAATGCAGATGGGCAGCCGGAGTATATTGGTCATTCACAGGATGATTATTTTTGTGGTTCTTTGGGCTGCGGGTACTTTTTACTGGTTCAGATCGAAAATGCATGGCGCATTGCTAACTATATTGTGGCGCACAGCTTGGAAATAGGCACGCAGACCGAAAATGATTATCAGGTTTTACGCATGAATAACCAAGTGATTTGGACGTGGACGGGCGAGGCCTATACCGCCCGTCCTGCCCAATAATATTAGCGTTAAGCCGACTGTAACCAGTTGGCCATATCGTCTTTGGTCATGCCACCGACTTTGACATCGGCCACTTCACCATTTTTGAATAAGGCAAAGGTTGGAATACCGCGCACACCATATTTTGTGGGTGTTTCCGGGCTTTCTTCAATATTTACTTTAACCACTTTTACACTGGTTTGTTCACCAGCCACTTGCTCTACCACTGGCAGCATAGCTTTACAGGGGCCGCACCATTCTGCCCAAAAATCTACGAGTACCGGCTTATCGGACTGCAGCACTTCGGCTTCAAAATTTTCATCGTTGACGCTGATAACGCTCATGAGAGACTCCTTTTTATTCCGTTGCATTTTTAGCCTAGCAGGATGTGTGGTGTCGTCAAGCTGGAATATGGTCTATAAGGTCTATAGAACAGCTTTGCCAAAGCGCGAGCTGAGCGCTTTGACAACTTAACAATGTGTCATTGTTAAGTTAAATTAGAATCCCTGCTCTGCCCAGCCATGCCGCGCTGCCGCCTGCTGAATCAGCTGATACCAGCACCGCTCTGGTGCTTCGGCTTTTTTATTACCAATACCCCCAATATACAAGCGTTCTTCGGCGCGGGTGAGGGCAACATACAACAGCCGCAATTCGTCTGTTATATTGGCGTCAATTTCCTGTTGTTCCAACCGAGATTGCAGCGCCGTGCGGTTGCGGCTATCGGTACGCCACAAGTGAAAGCCAGCGCTGGGTATCACCTTTAATTGGCCTTTTAATTCGGCCATGTTTTTGGTGGTATCGGGCAGAAAAACAATGGGCGCTTCCTGCCCTTTGGCTTGGTGAATGGTCATCAGCCGCACCGTTTGATCCTGTTCTGTGGTGGCAGGCTTAGGCAGATCAAAGCCATCCCTTTGCAACGTTGTTAGTAAATGCTGCCATGGGTTCTCTTGCGCTGGGTCGTAATGGGTGGCAGCGGCTTCCAAAAAGGCATCCAATGGGGTTTCTATATGGCGCCAGCTGGTATCAGATGTTTGCCCCGGCTGACTGTAAGCCTGCCAGAAGCGTGCTTTTAGGCTGTGCGCCTGATAAACCTGGTGTAACAGGGCCGCAGGGTGTGCAGGTACAGATTGGTGAACCTGTGCTTGCCATGTATCCAGCCAGCGATGTGTGGCGGGTGCAACAGCGGGGAGTTGCACCCACAGGGGTTGGTCTTTTTGTTTTTGACGCAAAAGCTGATGGATTTGGGCAATATCCCACCGACACACCGGGCTGCGCAAGGTGTGCAGCAAAGCTATATCATCCTGCGGGTTCAGGAGTACAGTCAGGAAGGCCAGCATATCCTGCACAATGGGATGATCCAGCGCTTTTTCCGCCTGATCGGTTTGAAACGGAATGCCGCGGGCACTTAGCTGCTGTTGCAGGGCAGGCCACAGGGCGCTTTGCCGGCCACGGCATAGAATAATCATATCCCGCGGCGCGGCGGGTTGTTGGGTACAGGCAAGGGGTGTAGTATCGGCTAGTAGGGTTTGGATGGTATGCGCCACCTGCGCGGCCAGCGTGCGGGCGGCACTATCGGCAACACCGGCAAAGGTTGGCAGCGCCCAAGGGGCAGGTGTTTCTTTTTCTGGGCTGGGTGTTAGAGGCCACAGTACCACTTGACCCGGGCGTTGGGTATGCGCCGCCTGATGTTTTACCTCTCCCAGCCCACCGGTGAGTTGGTTGGCTATGTCGGGCGGGCTAAAAATATCGTCAACCGCCTGTAAAATTGCAGGCGCACTGCGGAAAGAGGTTTGCATCCGAACAACCTCAAACGGTGCGTGGGCATGCTGTTTGTTGGCCAGCCGATCTCGGATGCGCACAAAGGTGGCGGGCGCAGCCCCCTGAAACCGAAAGATAGATTGCTTCACATCTCCCACCGCAAAGGCGGTACGCTGGCTGCCGCTAGCCCCTTCGCCAGCAAAGAATTCATCGGCAATGGTTTGAAACAGCAGCAGCTGTTTATCGTTTGTGTCCTGCCCTTCATCCAGCAGAATATGCTGAATTTTTTGATCCAGCTGATAATGAATCACATCACCCGTGGCCGGATTTTGCAGCAGGTGGGTGGCTTGCTCAATCAAATCGGTATAGTCGCAGGCATTTTGTGCCGTTTTTAGGTGGGTATAAGCATTAGCAGCAAGGTTTAGGAAGGGCTGCAGATATTTATTTTCCAAAAAAGTGTACATATTGCGGCGGGTATTTTCCACAGCGGCCACGCGATCAATTTCATCCATTAGCCAGGGATGTGCTGCACGCGCCTGCTTATCCATAATGGTTTTACGGGGTTCGTCTGTCTGCGTTAAGAAAAACGCCTTGTACCGGTGCCAGTTTTCTGGATAATCCACCAACCACTGCTGCAGGTCATGCATAAACTTACTATATGTTTTGCGTTTCGGTTCGGGCGGCTGTGCGGCTAAGGCAGATAATCTTTCCCGCATTTCTGCATTGGGTAGCGCCGTGTGTTGGATAAACTGCTGTAACGTGGCTGGTGTGGTGGCGGCATCCACATGAAGTGCAGCAGCCAGTTTATCTAGGTTGCTGATCAATACTTCCGGCTGGTTGAGGGCGGTATCGGTGACGTCCCGCAGGTGTTGCTCGCCCAGTTGCCCCAACAAAAATTGCCCCGCCGCATAATCGGGGTGGTTAGGGCTGGTGATGGCCTGTACAGCCTCCTCAAAAGCCTGACGTTTTAGGGCATCGGCCGCGCCAGTTTCCAGCAGGGCAGGGGCAGTGGCGGCATCGTAACCTTCCTGTAGGGTGAGAATACTCTGGGCAAAGCTATGATAGGTCTGGATGCTTGGCGGTCGGTTGGCCACTTGTCGCCATAACCCCTGCGCCCGCTCTTGTTCCTCAGGCGTGGGCGTACGGCCGAGGAGCTGTGCCACCTCTGTACCGCAGGCGGTGGCATCCCGCTGCCAGCGGGCGAGAATATTCTCCAGTCGGGTGCTCATTTCGCTGGCGGCCGTGCGGGTAAAAGTGAGGGCATGAATACTCTGGGGCGGCGCACCTTGTTCCAGCATCAGGCGCAGCATACGTTGGGTGAGGACGCTTGTTTTACCCGTACCGGCATTGGCGCTCACCCACACAGATGTATAAGGGTTGGCAGCGGCGTGCTGTAGGGCGGTAGCGTGGGCAATAACATCAACTGTCATGATGCGCCTCCCACTCTGCTTTTCGGCAAACCCCGGCCATTTTGCAATACTGACAATGTGCGCCGGGTATCGCAGGGTAACCATGCTGCGGTAATGTGGCGGCTAAGGTGGTTAGGCCTTGTGCCATATCTTCAGCAAAGGTTGGGGGCAGATCGTTTGCGCTAAGTATGTTCTGGCTGAATTGCCCCTGCCGCTTAAATGGCATATCCCAAACTTCTATAGTGTGTGGCATAGTGTGGGGCTTTTGTTGGCTATTCTGCTGACCATTCTGCTGTGTAGCCAGCCACCATGCCAGCGGGAGTTGTTTGTTCTTTTGTGTTTTTATATCACTTTTATTCGGTGGCGAGCCTGTTTTATGGTCAATCACACGCGCTGATGTGCCGGCGGTTATATAAAGGTCAATCCGCGCGCTCAGATGCAAGCCAGCATAGGTCGCGCTCATTTTTTCTTCCGCGTAGGCTTGGGCTTGTGGGGTGTTGAGGTATGTTAGGTAGGCCTCCTGAATATCGGGCAGCAGTACCTCCAGCCGGGGGCGCCACAGGGCTGCCGCCAAGGGTGCCACATCTGCCAGCACCGCATCTAGGGTTTGGTGCATGTGGGTGAGGGCAGCTTCTGGTGCAACCTTTTTTGTAAAAATAGCTTCCAGCCAGCGGTGGGTTAGGTTACCACGGGCGGCAGAGGTGGGGGCATCGTCGGTTTCGGGCTGGCGGCCA
Source organism: uncultured Pseudomonadales bacterium (assembly GCA_964506925.1). GTDB lineage: Bacteria > Pseudomonadota > Alphaproteobacteria > UBA2136 > JAPPOO01 > CAZDNZ01. The sequence continues at coordinate 11,756 of CAZDNZ010000006.1, forward strand.
AGTTTACGCTCGGTATAAAAGCGAAACGGGCAGGCATATAGTTTATCTATATTTGTGGCTGGCAGGTATGTTTCGGCTTCTGGTGGAAAAGCGTGCTGAACGGTTTTGGTAAACTTTTCATTTAGTTCCTGCTTTTTGCGTTGCAGCATTGTGTGTAGTTCTTGCCCCCGTTTTGCCATCCCAGCCAGCATATTTTCTGATTGTGCGGCTTGCCATAACAGAAATTCACGCCCGCGGGCAGGTGTAGCGTTTTCAATCGTGAACCAGCACAGTAAAGCGTCGGGGGGGCATGGCGGGTTGGGCAAAGGCTCGGCATAGGCTGTATCCAGCGCCCAGATAGCCGTGGGGTTGTGCTGCCCAGTTTGATTTCCGGCTTCTGCTGTTGTGTGCTGCCATGGGCAGACGTCCAGCAGGTGTTGCAGGGTTGGGTGAGGTGTTTGGATATGCAGATTAGTGTAGGTGGTACGCAGGTAAGCCAGCAGCTCTAGCGCCTGATAGGCATTGGGCAAAGTTATATGTAACGGGGCAGGGCTGGCGGAGGTCATGCTGTATTGGACAAATTTAGTTCTGGCAGGCGGGATACCCAGCTGCCGTGGGGGGTAAAGGTTATATGGCGGCCGGTGGGGGCATATTCAAAAGATAAGGCAAGTATCTGGCTGCCGGGCAGGAGGCTTTCTATGCCTGTGGGTGGCCATTCCATTAGAATAAGGTGGTTACGGCTGTAGGCCGGTAAATCCAGAGATATACATGCCTCCATATCGGTGAGACGGTAGGCATCTATATGCAGAATATCCAGCTGAGGGGTTTGGTAAGTATAAGCAATGGCGTAGGTGGGGCTGGTGACAGGCTCGGTGACACCAAGCGCACCAAGCAGGGCTTGCACAAAGGTGGTTTTGCCCGCGCCAAGTTCGCCGCTGAGCAGCAGGGCATCGCCCGCAGTGGCCTGTGTGGCCAGCTGCTGTGCCAGATTCTGGGTTGTTTCCACGGTTGGACAAGCAATTTTCATAGCAGAAACACTGTAAACCATATACCATGCTTTGCAATGTTTAAGCGGCGGATTCTAAAATTGTTACGCGTGTTGGCGCAGATGCGGACAGCCATTATATTACTGGCCTTGTGCGCATTAGTAAGCATGGCCGGCACATTTGTGGTGCAAGGATTACCCCCGCAGGATTATCTGGCTGAATATGGCGTGTTCTGGGCGGATGTTATTTTATATAGCGGGTTGCACAATTATGTCCATGCGCCGTGGTTTTTGGCATTGTGGGGGCTGCTGTTATGCTCGGTGAGTATGTGCCTTTATCAGCAAACCCGGGGTCGGTTGCGGCGCCTGCGGTTGCGGAATGTGGGTTATTTGGCGTTGCATTATGGTATTCTCATTTTGGCTATCGGTGCGTTGATAACGGGCATATGGGGCTGGCGCGGCACATTGAACCTGCGCCTGCACGAGCCAGATAATATTGTGCTGGCTTTTCAGGGGAATGATGTAAAGGTGCATCAGCTCCCTTTTCAGGTGACGGCCACCGGATTTGATGTCACCCGTTATCAGGATGGCCAGCCCCGCCAGTATCAAACCACCCTCACGACCAGCGCTGCTGCGGCAACGTATCAATTACAGGTTAATCAGCCGGTGACCATAGGTGCTTATACATTTTATCAGGCATCTTTTGGGGATGCTGGCAGCCCCATAACCCTGGAACTTTTCCCGTTAAACAAGGCAGGGCTGGCTACCGCTATGGCGGCGGGCGGGCAACGTTGGGACGGGGCGGTGTATGATCAGCACCGATTTACCCGTGATGCGGGCGAAGTATTGCTGGAGGTGACAGATGGCCAGCCATGGACGCCCGAAACTGGCACGCCTGCCATAGATGTGCGCCTGCGGACGCCCACCACCGAGGCAACGCAGGTGCGTTTTTATCTAGGGCAGCCTTTGCTGGTGGGTGTCCCCGCTGGCCCGAATGGTTTTGGCGAAATGCAATACACCCCGCTGAGTTTGCAAGCACCGGTGCAACGGGCCGAGATTCAGCAGCTGAATCTGCCAGCATGGATTGTGCTGGAGGCGATGGAAAATAAGCTCTATACCGGGCTGATGGTGGGCTACGACCCGGGCCTGTTTATTTTCTGGTTGGGGGCTTTGTTGGCGTTGGGGGGCATTATTATTCTGCTGACCCGCCCGAAAAAATTGCATGGGTATTCTCATTTAACTTAGCAATGCCCCATTGTTAAGTTGTCAAATCGTTTGTCTGACTTTCTTGGCTTACTTTCTTGTCTCGCTTTGGCAAAGCCAAAGTTAAACGACGATAGTTGTCAAGCATAAAGATTTGTTTTATTCGTGGCCAAATGAGGTATGATAAACCTTGCCCGCCAAAAATGTGCACCACGGCTATATTATCCACAGGCTGTGGATAAGTGCAGATAAGTCACAGTGGTTCGGGTTTGTGGAAAACTATTTGGTGGTGGAAAGCGCAACAAAAACAGTTTTTTACGCTATTCGTCATGCGGCTAGAGACCACTAAAAAAGCTAGACAGCCCAAAACCAGATGTTGTAGCTTAAAAATTACCGGCCGCCAGATGTTGTATATCATTACCACGATAAACCACAAGATAGCGGCCACCTAAAGATAAAGAAACATGCAAAGGGAGCGTTGTCATGTACGACATTAAAATCGATTATACCCGTAACAACGAATTTACCGATTTTGCGCAGGCAACGCTAGAAGATCGTTATTTGTTGGAAGGCGAAACCCCGCAGGATGCCTTTGCCCGGGTGGCCCGTACCTATGCCGACGATGCCGACCATGCCCAACGCCTGTACGATTATTTATCCAAAAAATATTTTATTCCGGCCACACCTGTGCTGGCCAATGGGGGCGCTAACCGGGCGCTGCCGATTTCCTGTTTCCTGAGCGAAGTGCAAGATGACATGCACAGTATTGTGAATAAATGGAATGAATCCGTCTGGATTGCTGCCAACACGGGTGGTACTGGAACCTATTGGGGCAACATTCGCGCCATTGGTGAAAAAATTGGTGCCAAGGGCAAAGCCAGCGGGGTAGTGCCGTTTATTGTGGTACAGAACAGCCTGTCTTCCGCTATCGATCGGGGGGCGCAACGCCGGGGAGCGGGGGCGGTTTATCTGCCGGTATGGCATCCGGAAATTCAGGAGTTTATCAAAATCCGCCAGCCCACAGGTGGCGACCCTATGCGGAAGGCGCTGTTTTTGCATAATGCGGTGGTTATCGATGATGCCTTTATGCAGGCGGTGGAAAAAGATGAAGAATATGCCCTGCGTTCCCCTAAAACCGGCGAAACCGTCAAAATGGTGCGCGCTCGGGATGTGTGGATTGAGCTGTTAGTGACCCGGGTGGAAACTGGCGAACCCTATATTTTATATATTGATACTGTATTGCGTGCCATGCCCGAATACCAGAAAAAACAGGGGCTGACCGTAAAGATGAGCAATTTGTGCTCCGAGATTGTGCTGCCCACCGGGTTGGATCAGTACGGCAAAGACCGTACAGCCGTGTGCTGCTTGTCTTCGGTTAACTTGGAAAAGTACGAGGAATGGTCACAAGAACCTCAGTTTATTGAAGATATGATGCGCTACCTAGATAATATCCTGCAGGACTTTATTGATCGGGCGCCTGATGAATTTGAGGCGGCACGCTACAGTGCCATGCGGGAACGCGCGGTTGGGCTGGGGACGCTTGGGTTTCACTCTTTCCTGCAGAAAAAGCGGATTCCGTTTGAATCTTCATTGGCCAAGGCTTGGAACTTAAAAATGTTTAAGTATATCAAACAACAGGCGGATGCAGCTTCCGTCAAGCTGGCCGAGGAGCGCGGCCCCTGCCCGGATGCCGCTGAGGCCTTAGTTAAAGAACGTTTTAGCCATAAAATTGCGGTGGCACCGAATGGTTCCAGCTCTATTATTATTGGCAGCAGTGCGAGTATCGAACCGATACCATCCAACTGCTACAACCACAAAACATTGTCTGGTACATTCCGGGTGCGTAACCACTTTCTGGAGGATTTACTGGCTGAAAAAGGCTTTAACGATGAAGATACTTGGACCAGCATCATGGTCAATGGCGGCTCGGTACAGCATCTGGATTTTCTCACGGATGATGAGAAGGACGTCTTCAAAACCGCGTTTGAAATTGACCAGCGTTGGGTTATTGAACATGCTGGCGACCGCGCAGGGTATATCTGCCAGTCACAATCGTTAAACATTTTTGTGCCAGCAGATGTACATAAGCGCGACCTGCATATGTTGCACTATTTGGCTTGGAAAAAAGGTGTCAAAAGCCTGTATTACTGCCGGAGTAAATCGTTACAGCGGGCCGAAGTTGTGAGTATTGATAAAAACAAAAAAGCCCCATTACAGGTAAAAGCGAAACCGGCAGAAGATGATCAGGATAAATATGCCGAATGTTTAGCGTGCCAGTAAGCATATAATAAAGGGGGGAGAAGGCGCATAATGAACTTGCTACACGTCGGTGATACGCTTGAGTTTTATACCGATAAAGCCGGCCAGCATCGCTGGCGCTGGTTGGCCAACAATGGCGAAATTATCGGTGCGTCCTCGGAAGGTTATTCTTCCGAAGCGGCTGCCCGCCAAAACTTTGAGCGGCCGCGTAGCAAAGATAAGGTAACAGTATATCAGGATAACAGAGGCGAATGGCGTTGGCGTGCCACTGCAACCAACGGGAATATTGTGGCTGCCGCCACCGAAGGTTATACCAGCAAGCAAAACGCGCTAAAAAACTTAGAGCGACATGGCTACCATACCGACCAAATACAGACCGCTGAGCATAAAGCAGCTTAATGCTGGTCAAAAAAGTTTCCCGCAACATCATGTACGGTGATGTTGCAGGAGTCTTTTCCATAATGGGGGAGGGGCTGCCAACCAAAAAAGAAGCCACCCTTTTTTTTGGGTCAATTGTTGACCTGAATATAGGGATAAATAAGGGGGAAGCACGTGGCGCAAGCGAACGTAATAAACTTCGAACCCGCCAAAACATGGGTGGAGAATAAAAAGTACCAACAACAGCAAAAGGAGAAAGTGATGACCGAAGCCGCCATCAATATTGATACCAAAGCGGAGGTAAACCAGAATACCGGGTTTAACCTCCTCACCGAACGTATTGCCTATAAACCATTTGGTTACCCGTGGGCGTACGAAGCCTGGCTACAGCAGCAGCGTATTCATTGGCTGCCCGAAGAAGTCCCCATGGCCGACGATGTGAAGGACTGGCAGAAAGTGCTGACCGATGCAGAAAAAAACCTGCTCACCCAGATTTTCCGGTTTTTCACCCAAAGCGATGTTGAAGTGAACAACTGCTACATGAAGCATTATGCACAGGTGTTTAAACCCACAGAAGTGCTGATGATGATGAGTGCGTTCTCGAACATGGAAACCATTCATGTGGCCGCCTACAGCCACCTGCTGGATACCATTGGTATGCCAGAAGTGGAATACAGCGCCTTCATGGACTATGCAGAAATGAAGGATAAGTACGACTATATGCAGCAGTTTAGCGTCAAGGATAAACACAGCATTGCTATGACCATGGCGGTGTTTGGTGCCTTTACCGAAGGCCTACAGTTGTTTGCCAGCTTTGCCATGCTGATGAACTTCCCCCGCTTTAATAAAATGAAGGGCATGGGGCAAATTGTAACTTGGAGTGTGCGCGATGAAACGCTGCACTGCCAATCCATGATCAAATTGTTCAACACGTTTGTGCAGGAAAACCCAGAAATCTGGACGGATGCCCTCCGGCAGGATATTACCGATGCCTGCAAGCATATTGTGGAAATGGAAGACCACTTTATTGATCTGTCCTTCGAGATGGGCCCCGTGGAAGGCATGACGCCGGAAGATGTCAAAGGCTATATTCGCTTTATTGCCGACCGGCGCTTGCGCTCCCTGAACCTAGAGCCTGTGTTCAACACAGATACAAATCCACTGCCATGGATGGATACCATGCTGAATGCCGATGAGTTTGTGAACTTCTTCGAGCAGCGTGCCACCGAGTACGCTCGCGCCGCCACCCGTGGTACGTGGGATGAAGCATTCCAAACCATGCTGGAAACATCATCCGAAGCCACAGCGGCCTCGCCGGTGAATATGCAGGCTTGGGAGGAATCCAAGCTGGCCAACAGCTTTACCAAGCTGCAACAGGAACATGGTCGTTCTTAAGCCTTGTTTCTACTTAAAAAGTAACCCCCGCCCTGCGGGGGTTATTTTTTTGGCTCTGGATAATAGAATTTGCAAACAACTTTAGCGGATTAGCGGCAAATCTGGAAGGCGCCTGTCGAGGGTTCTCGCCGAACACCGCCTTCATCCCCCGTACCGCAGGGTTCTGTGCCAACGCCGCTGATTTTTAGCGTACCTGAAACTTCCAAGCTGGCCGTCATGCTCACATTCCCACTATTATCCACGCTGATACCCTCGGCATCCCCATCATTGGAAATAAAGTTATCGCTCAAGTTAATGGTTTGGCTGGCGGTATGGTTGCCCATATCGTCCGCGCCACCACCGCCGCCGCCAGTAATACTCACGCCATTCACCCACAGCTCGGTGGTGGAAATAGCAC
>CAZDNZ010000007.1:0-17146 GCA_964506925.1 uncultured Pseudomonadales bacterium
TGGCCGCAGTGGGCACAGTTGAGGCGCAGCCCTTTAAACAAAACATCACGGCAGATATAACATTTGATAGATTGAATCTGGATCAGCTGGGGTACTGTGGTGCCGCAGGTAAATCTAAATCTGGTGGCAGTGGCGGCGGCAATAGCAGCACAGCAGGTGCTACAGGCGCCCCATGGACGGACGATGTTATTTCAACAGAATCACTCGCACAGTTAACCGGAACCCTTAATATATCACTGCCGCGGATTACCTGCGCCGATGCCCCTGTTACCGCAGCCAACTTGCAAGCTACCATGAATAACGGCCGCATCAATTTGGCACCGCTTGAATTCTTTTTGCCAGAAAAAGGGCGCATTCTTGTGCAGGGATACACAACATTTGGGCAGGGGGTACAGGGCAGCCTGCAAACCGCGATTGAGCAAGTGGCCTTGGAATTATTTTTGCCACCAAAAGCAGCCAAGCAAACCCATGTGCCATTAAATGGCACAGTAAACCTGAACTTTGCCGGCGAAACATCTCGCGAATTGGCACGCAGCCTAGCGGGTGAAGTGCATGTTACAGCAACCGAAGGCGTGATTCCGGGCGATGATTTATTCCAGATACTACTGGCCACAGGCCCACTCACGGGCTTTAAATCAGATGTAAAAGAGATTCGGTTGGAGAATTTGCAAGTCCATTATGTGCTGACAGATGGCATTGCCGTTGCCAAGAATGTAAAACTTGAAAGTGTAGGTCAGAAAATAAACTTATCTGCCACAGGCACGCTAGATCTGCCTGCGTGGCAGATAGATCATACAATTGAGCCAGCCGTAAAAAACGCTGGCTTGCTGAATGTGCCGGTAAAAGTGACAGGCGCACTGGATAATCCAAATTTTCAAGCGCAGATAGTGAATAAAAATACGGTACGCGCCCTGCTGGATAAAGTGCTATCAAACGATAAAAACAGCGAAGAAGGCACCGATACCAGCGGAGAAAGCAACACAAAACCTGAAAAGATAATCAAGGATGTGCTTCAAAACCTGTTTTAATGCAGCTCTAGCGAGTAGTATTTGCAAACAACTTTAGTACATGGACGTCCCGCCTGATAACGTCCGGGTTGCCCGATACCATAATTCCACCTGACCATCTTTTGTGCCCGGCCGCCACTGCACCGTGCCTTTCTGACTTGTGTTTGTTTCTTGCCCATCCAGATGCCGGTTTAGCCGGTCTGTACTGTTCAGCGGGAATGTGTCGTACACCAGCCACCAGTAACAAATCCCCCCATTTAAGCAATCGTTACGAATATCCTCCCCCCGACGCCGCAAGTAAATTTCGCCATAGCGTGGGTGGGTGCTGTTGGTTTTGTTCAGGTAAGGCCCCAGCCAACGGGTGCGCAGCTGCTGTGAGCCCAAAAGGCTGGGATCGTAAAGTACCCGATAGGCATTTTTCCCCGTGGGATTTTCTAATGCGCGGGAAAGGTCAGTTTTTAAGTCATAGTGAATGGATTGAATCGCTTCGGTGGCATCCCGTAATTCCTGAATAAAGGCATCGGTGCGCGCTTCATTAATATTCAGGGCGGTGTAGGCCCCAGCAATCAGGGTCAGTGCCCCAAAAATAGCCAAAGATAACCGAGCATCCAGCCCAAAAACAGCCCCAGTTTGGTTTAAATATACATTTTGGTTTACTGGTGTCATCGTTTATGGCTCCTTACCCATATCATATAGTCTTTAGTATCTTGTTGAAAATAAAAGCTATTTATGCCTTCTTGGGCATCGGCTGGCAGCCCATAATTCTGTTTTAGGGCAGGCAGCATATCGGCAGAAACAGGGGCAATCCCCAGCCACACAAAGCAGGTATTAGTGGTGTTGCATGGGGTATCCGGGTGGGTGCTGGCGTAATTTAATTGCCAATCGTAATCTCCCAGCTGTTCGCGGGTCAGGTAGGGGCCATGCCAGAGTTTGCGATACTGCGGCTTGAGTACATCTGCATTCCACAGCAGCTGCATGGTTGGTTCAGCAGCATTTTCCAAGGCAAAGGGTGGAAAAACACCCAGATCCACGCGCAAGTTTTGTAGTTCGTCATCCACCATGCGGATACGTTTAATAAGCGCGGCGGTTTCGGCAGAATCTATTTTGCCAAACATAATGACGCTTGCCACCACCACAATCGTACTGAATAAAATCAAAACCAGCCGGGCATCCATACCAAACACGGCGCCGCGCTGATTATGCACTGGCCACGAGCACGCAGCATGCCGCAGGCTAGAAAGAACCGCCACCGATATTCCCCAGCATTTGATCAATGATACCCAGAGACTGACCATGGGTTGGCGTTGTTTTTTCCAATGGCGTCGCAACCATTGGGTCATTTTGGTTGACCATTTCTTTTTTAATCAGCAGGCCAGCTTCGTTAAAGGTGAGCACCAGAGTGCGCATGGCCTCTAGGTTATCTGCGGCAACGGGGCGTTTCGATGTTTGCAGGCTGGGATAAATCCATACGTGGGGATCCAAGGCACCAAAAGCAGACGGGCTGCCAAGCATTTGCAAAACATCTCGTTTGGTGGCGGTATTTTCTACCAGCCGATTCAGTACCTTATCGTTCAGTTGGTGGCCGTGGTTCACTATTTTTTGCCCGCAACCCGCAACAGTTATCACCAGAAAAGCCGACAAAACAATGGATAATATATATTTCATAAAATCAATCATACCTACAGCCGTTTAACTTTGCAAAAAGAAAACACTTGCAAAATAGTTTTTATCCCGTTAAAAAGCCTACCAACAGGGTCAGTGCGGCCCGTGCGGTATTTTAACAAACCAAAGCAGGAACAGTCTCATGGCAGTGCCTAAACAGAAAATTTCTAAAATGCGTCGTGGCCAACGGCGCTCTCACGATGCGATTGGTACCGGCACCTATCACGAATGCCAAGACACGGGCGAGCTAAAGCTGCGGCATCATATGTCGCCAGATGGCTGGTATCGCGGGCGTCAGCTGCTAAAACCTCGTCAACAAGAGGCAGCCACAACCTCTACCGAAACGGGATAGGCATAATCAGCCCTTGATTCTTTCGGAATCCAGCGTATTCTTTCCTTTATGTTATCAAACCATTTAGCCATTTCAGGCTTAGGGGCGGCTTTGCCTCAATGTTGCCTGTCCAATGCCGCCCTGATAGAACGGTATGGGCTGGATTCCTCGGATGAATGGATCCAAAGCCGTACCGGTATCCGCCAGCGCTACCTGTGTGGAGAAGACGAATCGCTTATTTCGCTGGCCACCCAAGCTGCCCGCCAAGCCCTCCAGAATGCCCAGCAGGATGCCACAGCCATCGATGCCATTTTAGTGGCCACATGCACCGCCCAACAACATTTTCCGGCGATAGCTGCCGAGGTGGCTCGGCAGTTGGACATCCAGCCGTTGGTACTGGATGTGAATGCCGCCTGTAGCGGATTTATTTACGGCTTACAGGTGGCGCAGGGGCTACAGGCCACCGGCGCGGCGCAAACAATTTTGCTAATTGGTGCTGAGGCCTTTTCGCCTCTGCTCGATTGGTCAGATCGCAGCACCTGCGTATTGTTTGGGGATGGTGCAGGCGCGGTTATTTTTCAAGCTACCCAACAAGAAAATGTTGGGCTGTTGGCTGTGCAAACGGGCAGCCAACCTGCTGGCACCGAGGCACTGAAAGCAGCACCTCATGTGACCATGCAGGGGCAGGAAGTTTTTCGGGCTGCGGTCAAACGTATGGGGCAGCCGGACAGGGCATTTCTGGCCTCTGCTGGGGTAACCCTGGCGGATATAGACTGGCTGATACCCCACCAAGCGAATGCCCGTATTCTGCAGGCAGCCGCACAAATGGCGGATATACCGCCAGCCAAAGTGATTCAAACGGTGGCTATGCATGCCAATACTTCTGCTGCGTCTATTCCGCTGGCGTGGCATCACGCCGTGCAGACAGGACAGATAAAATCAGGTAGCTTGTTGTATCTACAAGCATTTGGTGCAGGGTTTACGTGGGGCGAGGCGTTAATAAAAAGTTAGTATAGAAAAGCCATATCTATTTTTTTAAAGAATATGGTGTTTAATAAGTCAGAATCCGAGTGATTTTATTGACAATAAAACAAAAAATGCCCTAGTATTAAGAACATTTTCAAAAGAAGGATATCGTTTATGTCAGAAGCCAAATCTTTAACCCGTGCCGACCTTGCCGAAGCTGTTTATCATGAAGTGGGGCTGACGCGTAAGCAATCTGCCCAGTTAGTAGATGATTTATTTGAGGAAATTTCGCTGGTTTTGGCGCGTGGAGAAACCGTCAAAATATCCGGTTTTGGTAACTTCGCTGTGCGTCAGAAAAACCAAAGAATCGGCCGCAATCCCAAGACAGGGGAAGAAGTACCGATTGCGCCCCGCAAGGTGGTTACATTCCGGGCATCCCATGTGCTAAAAGACCAAGTTCTGGCTGGCGCATAACCTTTACACCCACGCCAGTGGCCTCGCATGAATAGAATGAGGTAAACATAATGGCTGAAGATTTTCAGACAATGCTTGATGCTGTGGGGCGCCAATCTCGCACCAGCAAAGCTGCCGAGGCCTATCGGACAATCAGTGAAGTAGCCACAGAGCTAGAGGTAAAACCCCACGTTCTACGCTTCTGGGAAACAAAATTCTCTGATCTACGTCCCCTTAAACGCCAAGGCGGTCGGCGGTTTTACCGGCCTCAAGATGTTGCCTTTTTACGCAAACTTAAAAGCCTGCTGTATGCTGAAGGTTATACCATAAAAGGGGCGCAGGATTTTCTGAAAAAAAATAAAGGCCAGATTGTTAAAGAAGATGATGTAAACGAGGTATTGGCCTTACGCGATGTTGTGCGCCAGTTGGAAGATATAAGAAAGACCCTCGGCGCATGAGAATGGCCTTACTCACGCTGGTTTCTGTGTCTCCGTTGCTGCTGCCATGGGCACAGCCGCAAGCGACTATAGAAGATTTGCCGCCCTTATTTGATGTCACTTCGGGTACGACGGAGGCCGCTGATGATGAAAATTATGCGGATAATCCCGAAAATGCCTTACAGATGCTGCTGCAACAAGATGCGGCAGAGCTGGCATATCCGCACAATGTCAGTTCCGGGATACAGGCAAAAATACGTATTCTGAATTTTAATACCAACCGCTTTACCGATAAAACAATTCAGGTTAACCAGCCTTATGCAATCGATGGGATAAAAGTAATTCTGCGAGATTGCCGGCGCGATTATCAGCGTCGCCAACAGGATATTGCGTGGCTGGATATATTATCCCTGCGCCCCCCTATTACCCTGCAGGATATCGACAACCAAAATCAGCCAAACGCGCTGTTTCGGGGCTGGATGTTTAATACGCATCCCTCAGCTCATGCCCTCGATCATGCGGCGTACGATGTGCGTGTGCTCAGCTGCGCCTAACGCCTAAACCTTTAGCAAACGCCCCCCATACTTGGCGCAGAAGCTAACAGGTACAGGTCTTCTAATTCTCTATATTTTCCGTCCAGATCCAGCCCATAGCCAACAACAAACATGTTATCTGGTATGGTAAAGCCATAAATATCGGCGGAATAGCTGGTGCTTTGCCGCTTTAGCAGGGTAACAACCTTCATGCTGCCGACATGGCGGGTGGCCAGCAAAGCCTGTAGTTCCATCAGGGATTTCCCCGTATCGACAATATCCTCCAGCAAAATAACGGGGGCATTTTTAAAATCTGTTGGCATGGTGTTCGGTTGTAGGCTAATTTCGTGCTTTATCGCGCCTTCAAAATAACTACCACCCACAAAATGAAGCACCAGCGGCATGTTAAGATACCGCACCAGATCGGCCGCCAGCATAAAAGCCCCATTCATGATCACAATCAGATGTACACATTCGGCTGAGCCATAACTTGCGTTCAACTGGCGTGCCATTTCCTTGACCCGATTCCGAATGCTGTCGGCACTATACATTTTTTGCATGTTTGCGTTATCCTTGGCTTGTTGTTGTCGTTTTTGCATCGTGCATAAACTGTTCCAGCCATTTTATATCGTACCGATTTTCGCGGAAATCCGTATGTCGGACAATGGCCTTATGCAGGGGCAAATTGGTGGTTAACGGGGCAATCACGCATTCATCAAGTGCCCGTTGCAGCCGCTGGATACAGTGGGCGCGATCAATACCAAACACCACCAGCTTACCAACAGTGGCATCATAATGGGGCGACACATTGTAACCCGGGTAAAGCATACTATCCAAACGGACACCCGGCCCTCCGGGCACAAAATAATCTTGCACCGGGCCAGGGCGCGGCATGCCGGTTAGGCCATCTTCTGCATTGATGCGGCATTCAATGCTATGCCCGCGCAGCCGCACAAATGGCTTATTTACCCGCAAAGACAAACCTGCCGCAATACGAATTTGCTCGCTTACCAGATCAATACCCGTTGTCATTTCGGTTACAGGATGCTCTACCTGCAAACGTGTATTCATTTCAATAAAGTAAAAGGCACCGTCCTCATACAAAAACTCCAGCGTACCAGCACCAACATAACCTAATTTTTGCATAGCTGTATGACACAGCTCAAACAAACGCTCGCGCTGATCATCGTTCAGAACCGGAGAGGGGGCTTCCTCCACAATTTTTTGATGACGCCGTTGCAGCGTACAATCCCGTTCGCCCAGAATAGAAACATGACCATGGGTATCGGCCAGCACCTGCACCTCAATATGCCGGGGGTGTTGTAAGTATTTTTCCAAATACACCCGCGCATCGCCAAAGGCCGCTTTGGCTTCGTTCTGTGTGGTGGCCATGGATTGCACCAGCTCGGTGTCGGACTGTGCCACTTTCATCCCGCGCCCACCGCCGCCGGCAGCCGCTTTGATAATCACAGGATACCCAATTTTCTGCGCCGCTTTCAGCGCAGCATCGGTGCTTTTAAGCAGGCCATCACTCCCCGGAATAGTGGGCAGACCCAAGGCCTGCGCGGTTATGAGAGCCTCAATTTTATCGCCCATGGTACGGATGTGCGCGGCAGAGGGGCCAATAAAATGAAACCCCATCGCCTGCACAATTTCGGCAAATTTGGCGTTTTCCGCCAGAAAACCGTAACCCGGATGAATGGCCTCGGCATTGGTTAATTCTGCTGCGGCCATAATAGCGGGGATATTCAGGTAACTATGGGTAGCTGCTGCCGGCCCAATGCAAACCGATTCATCGGCCAGCTTTACATGCAGGCTGTTGGCATCCGCCTCGGAATGGACGGCAACAGTGGCAATGCCCATTTCTTTGCAGGTGCGATGAATGCGAACAGCAATTTCGCCGCGGTTGGCAATAAGCACTTTGCTAAACATATTATATCCTCTTAGCTAATGACCATCAGCGGCTGGCCATACTCAACCGGCTCGCCATCAGCCAGCAGAATATCGCGCACAACGCCATCCTGCTCGGCCTCTATATGGTTCATGGTTTTCATGGCTTCAATAATACCAATGGTTTGGCCTTTTTTCACTTTATCGCCCACATTTACATAGGCGGCAGCATCCGGTGCAGGTGATCGATAAAAAGTGCCCACCAGTGGGGCTTTTAGGGCATTTTCAGGAGGCGTTACGGGTTGCGGGGGCTGCGATGATTGCGTTGCTGGCGCGGCAGCAGAGGGCTGAGCCGTTGGAGATAAGATGGTCGCACGCGGATCTTCCCGCCGTAGGCGCAGGCGTTGATCATCCTGCTCAATTTCAATTTCAGTCAGGCCCGTTTTTTCCAGCAATTTGGCCAGCTTTTCAATTTCTTTCGTGTCGGCAGCAGTCAGTTTTAGTGTCATGAAGAGGTATCCTTTTTTTGCATATCCCGCGTGGAGGCGGCAAATTTTTCCAAGTGTTCCAAGTGACGCATTTCCTGTTGAATTTCATCCAGCCGCTGAATCCATTTCTGCAGAATAGGTTGCTGTTGTGTACTGGCTTCATCGTAGCGGGTATGCAAAAGCATAATCGCCTCCGTCAAATCCGGATAGCGTGGCGGCGGTGCGGCATCTATTGGTGTTTTTTTGCGGCGTGGCATAACACTTTGTTACCACAATAAAACGCCGCTGACCAGTTATAGTCGTTTAACCAACTTAAAAATGGTATATTTTAATCCATTGTATTTTCCAGCGCCGTTAGCTCGGCCTGCAAACCAGCCAGACGGGTGGCCAGCTCAATATCTTTATCTGTTATATTTTTGCGAGCCAGTTGTAAGTGTGCGCGCATTTCAGCCGGTTTGCGACGCAACAAATCTGCCGTGGCCAAGGCCAGCTGGCTATGTGCAAAACGCTTTAGCTTACCATATACAATGCCCAATTCCTCCTGAATCAGTGGCCAATCTGGTTTGCGGTGACGCAAAATTTCGAGGACAGGCAGCGCTTTTTCATAGTCTTGCAATGCTTGATACGCCCGCGCCAGATAAAAGCGGGGCAGTACCAAATCATCCCGCAGCCGAATCACCTCCTGAAAGCCTTGGGCAGCAGCTTGAAAATCTTCTTTTTCCAAGGCGGCATGAGCCATCAATTCCAGCACGAACGGATCTTTTGGGTGCGTATTGTGTAACGCCAGCAAGGGGGTGCGGGCGGCGGCTACATCGCCCCGCAGCAGGTAAGCAATCGCTTGTGCCAACTGATCCGGCGTACTGTCGCCCGGGTAACGGCGTAAGGTCTGCATGGGGGTATGGGTGAGGGCGTATAACCTTGCCTGAATACGGCTAAATGTGTGGAGATCTTCCGGCGAGGCTGTTCGCAGGGTGGCAGGCTCCTGTTTTACTTTTTGGCTTAAATTACTGATACGCTCCTGCGATAAGGGGTGCGTTTGTAAATAACCCGGCATGCGCCGATAGGCCATGAGTTGCTGATTATTAATCACTTTGAAAAAATCCACCATGCCTTGTGCCGAGTAACCAGCCCGATGCAGTACATCTAACCCCCGCTGATCTGCTTCCCGCTCGTCTGTCCGGCTATGCGCCAAAATACTACTAAAACCAGCCCCCTGACCAAACATAGTACCCGCAATAGCTGCCTGGCTATTTCCGGTTGCCAGCGCTGCCCCAATGCCGATAAGCGCACCAGCCAACCCGGTGATGCGGGCGCGGCTTATATCCTGCACGCGGCCGACAAAGTGGTTGGCATCAATATGGGCAATTTCGTGCGCCAGCACCCCCCGTACCTGATCTGGGGAGTCGGCTTTCAGAATCAGACCGCTATGCATAAATATATGGCGTTGCGGGGTGGCAAAGGCATTGATGTCTGCATCGCCAATCACATAAAACTTGAGATTTTCCCGTTCCAAACCAGCTGAGGATAATAAAGGTTGAGACATCCCTTCCAGCCAAGCCTGAATTTCAGAATCTAGGACCAGCGATTGTGCAGATGGGCTAGTACTGCACCAAAAACAGGCAGCTAGAACAAATGCAACAAGCCTTGGGTAAAATATCATCTTAATAAAAAACGGACGCGCCGGAAAAATCCGGCGTCGCCCGCAAATATTTTGGCTTAACGATGGGCAGCACGCGCTGGCGTTTTGCGCGTTGTGGTACTGCTCCGCCGCGTAACCTTAGCAGATGTACTGGCAGACTTGCTGGCGCTTTGCTGCGTGCCGCTGGTGGTTTTAGATGTCGAAGCGGTGGAATTGGTGGATGCTGCAGACGCAGATCTTGCACCAGAACTTGAGCTGGTATTGGAGCTGGTATTGGAGCTGGTGCTAGCACCTGTTTGTTGGGTACGTCCATTTTGTGTTTTTTGCGAACCGGATACGGTGGCCTGATTTGAGCCTTGGCTTGAACTTTGGCTACTGCTGCTGGCGCCACCTTTGATGACACCAAAGGTGTTGGTAGCAGTATTAAACCCGTTTGCTTCCGCTGTTTTCACGCTGGATGTCACCACTTGGGTTGTGGTGGTTGCCGTGTTGCTGGCTGCATCTGTGGCGGCGCGCCCGGCTACTTGCTGCATCTGGCGCGAGGTTTGTTGATAAATGTGCAGAATATCTTGCGCTGCTTCCGTTAGCACATGGCTCACCTGCTGGGTTGTTTGCATGGTACTGCTCAAAACATTCTGGGGCGAAGATGAGCTGTTGGTTAAACACTGTGCGGTGGTTTGCAGGGTATCTGTCACCGCTTGCTCGCGCCGGCGGGAGGCCGTCAGGATACCAGCCAGCCATGTTTGCTGGCATTGTGCCGCATCTTCAGTTAACTGCCGAAACAGGCTCAGGTTTTGTGATGTCAGTGTGGAGAGCGTATCCAAAAAAGTTTTAGTGGATGCCTGAAAACTTTGTTGACCGCTGTTGGTTGTAGATTTCTGTTGTGCCATGTGATGTTACTTTCTTTTTATTTAACGTAACATCACTTTGGGCGTAATGAACAAATCTGTCAAGAGCAGCAATAAGTTATCAACATACTTCTTATGCCTTGCTCCACCACCGCTGAAACGTTTTTGTCACAGCTTCCGAGGGCTTGGGTTTTTCCACATTATCCCCTACCGTAACCACTTCTACCGGTTTATCCTGTGGTTGCGGTTCTGTGGGAGTGTCTGTTGCTGGTTTACGCCGTCGTGGCCCGCGCTTGGGTTTTTCTGTTTTGTTATCGCTGGCATCAGAAGATGGTGCCACAGCATCCTGCGTCGTTTCGGTCTCATCCTTCGGTGCAGAAGCCTTGCGCCGCCGCGGTGCCCGCTTAAGTTTGTTGGGCTTATCGTATGGAGAGGTGGTTGCCTCGGGCTTATCATCAGATGTTACCTCATCAGATACGGCAGACTTTGCAGCGGAAGATGCCCCCGTTGTTTTTTTGCCATCGGTATCTTCTGTTTTACGCGGACGCGGGCGTTTACTGTTGCGGCTTTTTTTGTAACGAACTTCTGGCGGTTCTTCGGCTTGTTCGCGCATTACCACCTGCTGTGATTGGCTTTTTTCGGTGCCATCGGCCTTGACGTTGGTCAGAATCATTTCAAAGTCTGGCGCATAGTGGGTACTGCTTGGTTGAAAAATGAGCTTATATTTGTATTTGGCTTCCATGTCCTGAATCAGGGCGCGTTTATTATTTAAAATAAACAAAGCCAGCTCAGGTGCGGTATGGATGGTAATTTTGTCGGCTTCCTGCGCATCTTCTTCTTCCAGCCGCCGCAGCACCATCAAGGCAGAAGACGCTGGACTATGCACCTGCCCGGTACCATTACAATGGGGGCAGGGCGTGTAATGAGACTCCACAAAGGAAGGGCGCAGCCGTTGCCGCGAGAGTTCCATTAAGCCAAAATCCGAGATGCGCCCCACTTGCAGGCGCGCCCGATCCTGTGCGGCCAGCTTACGCATATAACGCTCTACTTCGCGAATATTCCCGAAGCGTTCCATATCGATAAAATCAATCACAATCAGGCCGGCCAAATCACGCAAGCGAATTTGGCGCGCAATTTCATCGGCGGCTTCCAAATTGGTTTTAAGGGCCGTCTCTTCAATATTGCGCCCTTGGGTGGCACTGCCCGAGTTAATATCAATGGAAATCAAGGCTTCTGTGGGGTTTATCACAATATAGCCACCGGCTGGCAGCTCAACCCGGGTACGGTGCAGGTTGTTCAGCTGACGCTCCACCCCGTGTTGAACAAAAATAGGTGTTTCTGCCTTATATTCTTTTATCTTTTTGGCTAAATCTGGCGTCAGTGTTTTGGCATGTTCTTTAATTTGCTTATATACGCGCTTGCCTTCAATCAGAATATCGCCCAGATCCGTATGGGCCATATCGCGCAGGGCGCGCACCACCACGCTGCCTTCTTCGTAAACACAGCTGATGCGTTCGGTGGCCTGATAATCCTGTTCAATTTTCTGCCATAGGTTGGCCAAATTTTTGAAATCAGATTCAATGGCTTCAGGGGGTTGGCCTAAGCCGGCTGTCCGGAGAATCAGCCCCATTTCACTGGGGACATTCAGCTTTTCAAACAGCTTTTTCATAGCCTTACGTTCATCCCTATCCACTACCTTGCGGGAAATACCGCCGGCATAGGGGGTGTTTGGCATTAACACGGTGTAACGCCCGGGGAAGGTAAAGTAAGTGGTGAGCGCAGCCCCTTTATTGCCACGTTCCTCTTTAACCACCTGTACCAGAATTTTTTGCCCAGGCTTAAGCACATCATCAATTTTATAGCGCCGATGAATAGGCACTTTGTGCAAAGCAGGCGCGGGGTCGGCCAAGGGTTGGCTGGCGGTATCTTCCACGGGTTTGCGGCCACGACGCCGAACTTTGGGTTGAGGAGCATCGGGATCATTCTCTTCTGCCAGTTGGTTGGCCAGCATCAGGGCGCGGGCGTCCTCGTCCATTTCTGCATGAGACAAATGATCCGGCACGCCCTCGGCGCGAGATTCCAGCGCCGCAGTGACGTCCGCCGTGTCGTCGGTCATATCCTCATCATCCAGATTGCCGTTAGCGGCATCATCCTCATTGGCATCGTCTTGCGGTGTTCGGCCGTGTTTACGTTCGGCAATAAGCCGCAGCTCAGTCAGGAGTTCATCCTTTTCACTGGCAGGCACATCAAAAAAAGCAGGATGCAGTTCGCTGAAGGCTAAAAAACCATTCCGCTCGCTACCATAACTAATAAAAGCAGCTTGAAGGGATGGCTCAACCCGGCTGATTTCAGCCACATAAATATTACCTTTATTTTGGGTTTTGCCTGCCGTTTCTATTTCAAAATCTTCCAGACGATCGTTTTCTGTGACCACAACCCGTAATTCCTCGGGGTGGGTACCATCAATCAACATTGTTTTGGGCATAAGAGGCTCTCCTTTTTCGTTCAGGAGACAGACACAAACAGGCAGTTGCAGGTTTTCAGGCGGTCATTTTTACGACCCCTTACAAATAGCTATATTATAATGCTATTTTTAGTCAACAACAAGCAAATGCAAACGGCGGCGGGTCGTTGGGTGTAACATCTTGTCGTCGTTTAAATTTCTGTTCATATATTTTTGTACTGTCTCGGGTGGGCGGCCGCGCAGTTTAAGGTGGGGCGCCGGGTTAAATTCTGTATGTTTGCAATTTTGTGTCGCATAGCACCTTAAAAGGTATCATTTTTGGCGTTATGCGGTTTGTTCTGCACAAAAAGTATTCACAATGCATAAAATTACATATGAACGGTTTTTGTGCCACACCCTTTTTTTATACGCTGATTTCTCGCATGCATCAATCTTTAAATTGCGTTAAGCACAAACCATGTCTTTTTTTAAATGCCTTGTGGGGCTGCTTGCCTTTTTTGTAATGGTTCAATCCGCCACGGGGCAAGTGGTGGTTGAAGATATGCGTATTGGACAACATGCCGATAAAACTCGGCTGGTGCTGGAAACCACGGCCGCTGTTAAGCCAGATGTGTTTACCTTGCCGAATCCGCCGCGTGTGGTGCTGGATTTTACCACAGTGACCTTTAAGCCGGATGTCCGTCAGGTCAAGCAACCGCGTGGGGGCAGCCTGATTAAAAACATGCGGCAGGCTATTTATCAGCCCGGCGTCCGGCGGCTGGTACTGGATGTGGCGCAGCCGGTAACACCACGGGTGTTCCAAATTCCGGCATCGGGATCTATGCCCCATCGGGTGGTGATTGATTTGTTACCCAGTGGCGCAGGGCGGCAACCAGCCGCACAGGCCGCACCGACCTCAACCCCGCGCACGCAACCACCAGCGCCGGTGGTACGCAAGGCCAGCCCCACCAGAACAGATCCTGTGGTGATTGTGCTGGACCCCGGCCATGGGGGTAATGATCCCGGCGCCGTGGGCTTAAAGAAAAATTATGAAAAGGATGTGGTGTTGGCTGTGGCAAAACGTCTGGCCAAATTGTTAAAAGATTTACCGAATGTGGAGGTACATTTGACCCGCGAGCGGGATACCTATGTACAACTAGCCGATCGTGTTGGCTTGGCTCAGCGTCGGAATGCCGACTTATTCCTCAGCCTGCATGCAGATGCGCATCGGGTGCGTTCTGTGCGGGGTGGCTCGGTATATGTATTGTCGCAACGCGCTTCGGATAAGGAGGCCGCGCGGCTGGCACAAGAAGCGAACGATAGCGATCAGGTAGCCGGTGTGGCCATGAAAGACGAGCCATCGGAGGTGAGAAATATTCTGATTGATCTGGCTCAGCGCGAAACCATGAATAAGTCTGCCATTTTGGGGGCAGCCGTTCTGCGGGAAATGGATAAAGTGATAAACCTGCGGAAAGATGATGTATTGTTTGCTGGTTTTAAGGTATTGAAAGCGCCAGAAGTGCCTTCTATTCTGATAGAAATGGGTTATATGTCTAACCCAGAGGAGGAGCGCAAACTGATAACCTCCTATCACCAGAATCGGATTGCACTTGCTCTGCGCGATGGCATCCAAACCTACATCAATAACTTTTTACGCTAAATAAATTTTGTAAGGTGGAATGAAAATTTTTGAAACAATATTTTTATTTGCGCCCGCTTTACACCCTCTTCACCCGCTTTTTTCCCTTTTTTTCCCTTTTGCACCTTGCCATAGTTAGGGCATAACAGTATGTTGAAGCATGTCTTTTATATCGCCAAACCTTGAAGAAAACACCGGAAAACAGCGGTCTCCACTATTCAAGTGGCTGTTGCGGTTTGTTTGGTTGGGTCTAGCTGCCACCGCCTGTACCCTCGTGGCGGGTGTGGCGATTTGGCAATATTATGCCCAGCAAGTCCCTGATTTTAGGACACTGGCAGATTATCATCCTTCTTTAATTACAAAGTTTTACGACCGAAACGGCGAAGTTATCGTTGAATACGCCAAAGAACGCCGTATTTATACCCCCATAAATAGCGTACCAACGCCGGTTATCCGGGCTTTTTTGGCCGCAGAAGACACTGGTTTTTACCATCACAAAGGCTTTGATCTAAAGGCCATTGTCCGCGCAGCCCTTGTGACACTTTTTACCGAACGAATTCAAGGTGCTAGCACCATTACCCAGCAGGTGGCTAAAACATTTTTGTTATCATCAGAACGCACCATTGACAGAAAAATCAAAGAGTTAATTTTATCCGTTCGTATTGAAAATACCTTTACCAAAGACGAAATTCTGGAGCTTTACCTCAACCAAATTTACCTTGGTAACGGCGCCTATGGCATTGCCGCAGCGGCACGGGGGTATTTTGGTAAAAACTTGTCCGAGCTCACGCTTTCCGAACGTGCCTTTATTGCCGGCTTACCGAAAGCGCCTAGCCGTTATAATCCATTGCGCTACCCTGAGCGGGCCATGCAACGGCGCAATACCATTCTGCAACGCATGGAAGTTGAGGGCATGATTTCGCCGGAATTAGCTGCAGAAACAATGGCGCAACCGCTAGAGCTAAGCCCCACCAATTTAACGCAGGGGCAGCAGGCACCTCACTTTAGCGAATATGTGCGCCGCCAGCTGCTGGAACAATATACTGAACACACCCTTTATACAGGGGGCTTGCGTGTGCACACCACTTTGGATTTATCGATGCAAAAAGCGGCGGCTGAAGCTTTGTGGCAGGGGCTGCGCGATTATGATCGGCGTCACGGCTGGCGTGGTGCTGTGCAGCGCATCGAAAACCTTGACGCGCCATGGGCAGATGTGCGCGAGAAACTAGAGCAAATTCGTTTAGCGCACAGCGAATATTCCCATCTAGGTGATCCTGTTTTGGTGACAGATGTAAATGCGGAGCAGGCAACAATAAAGCGGATTGATGGTCAGCAAGGGTACATTCCACTGGCGCAACTAAAGTGGGCTCGTCCGCACATTTCTCCAGATGAAAGAGGGCCCGAAGTGCGGCAGGCGAACGATGTTCTACACGTTGGCGATGTTGTGTTTGCCCAGCCCTTACCGCAAAAAACAGATAATAGGCCACACTTTAGCCTCGAGCAGCTGCCCCGCGCACAAGGGGCTTTACTGGCACAGGATGCCCACACCGGCGGTATTCTGGCTATGGTCGGTGGCCTAGGGGCTGGGGATGGTTTTAATCGGGCGATTCAGGGGAAAAGGCAGGCAGGTTCTGTGTTTAAGCCGTTTGTTTACGCTACAGCTTTGAATAATGGCTATACTCCAGCCACAGTAATTTTGGATGCGCCCGTGGTTTTTCGGGATGGTGCCAAAAGCTGGAAACCCAGCAACTATAGCACCCGTATTCATGGGCCATCGACACTACGCCGTGGCTTGGAAAAATCCCGCAACTTGATGACAATTCGTTTGGCGCAGGAAGTAGGGATGCAGAAAGTTGCCCTTACCGCGCAAAAGTTTGGGCTTGAAGCGAATATAGACCCGCAGGATCTGACGATGGCGTTAGGTGCCGCTAGTTTTTCTCTGCAAGAGCTGGTGAATGCCTATGGGGTGTTTCCAAACCATGGAAAGTTGGTCAACAAT
Source organism: uncultured Pseudomonadales bacterium (assembly GCA_964506925.1). Classification (GTDB taxonomy): domain Bacteria; phylum Pseudomonadota; class Alphaproteobacteria; order UBA2136; family JAPPOO01; genus CAZDNZ01. The sequence continues at coordinate 16,336 of CAZDNZ010000007.1, forward strand.
TTTGCCATTGCCCGCCTGCAGGATAATACTGGCCAGACGCTGGCACAACAATTTACCTGTAAGCAGTGTGATAATCCGGAAAACCGTAACCCTCAGCTTACCATACCCAGCCGACAAGTGTTATCACCACAAGTTGCCTACCAAATGACCAGCATGTTGGAAGGGGTGATTGAACGGGGTACCGCCCGCAGTTTGCGCGGTATAGGCACACTTGGGGGCAAAACCGGGACAACGAACGATTATAAAGACGCTTGGTTTGTAGGATTTTCGCCAGATATTGTGGCAGGTGTCTGGGTTGGGTTTGATCAGCCGCAAACTTTGGGGCATGGCGAAGCCGGTGGCCGCGTCGCGGGCCCTATTTTTGGGGAGTTTATGCGTAAAGCATTGGCTGGAAAATCAAAACGGGTGTTCCAAACCCCGCCGGATATGACATTTGTCCGCATTGATAACCGCACAGGCAAGCGCCCCACCCCCCAAACAACAAATACCTTCATGGAGGCCTTTATTAAAGGGACAGAACCAAAAGCCGAGCCCGAAAACGAAACGCAGCCCGGCTTGCCGGGTACCGGGGTAGGGACATATGGCTTGTTTTAAATTTTCCTGTTGAACAGGGTTGCCTCGCGGACCGAGAACGGGTATAAGCAAATACTACTGTTTGGGGCGGTTAGCTCAGTTGGTAGAGCAACTCGTTTACACCGAGTAGGTCGGCAGTTCGAGCCTGTCACCGCCCACCAGATTTGCCTAGAAACAAAGCGCCGGGGGCGCTTTTTTCAGCAAATCTGTTTAGCCGTGCCCCGCAGGCAAACTTGTT
>CAZDNZ010000008.1:0-16737 GCA_964506925.1 uncultured Pseudomonadales bacterium
GCGTTATCGAGTGGAGGTGCGTTGCGGCTGTTGATCCATACCATGTCGCTTGGCTCGGGCAGACCTTTAGCGATTGCCAATCCGAGTCCAGCGCTTCCCCCGCATATCAGGATACGTCTCACTCTGGGCCTCCTGGAATAACTTTATCCCAGCCGTGGTCTTCGGCTTGCGACCAGCCCTCGCGCGTCATCAGACGATCGCCATGACCATTCAGAACATGGAAATTACGCAGGTTCGGCGGCAAAACTTTATTGAGATAAGCGATCATGTCATACAGTACAGCAACGTCTTGTGGCAAAGTATCCAGAGACATTCTTCCACGCGCAAACTTTTCAGTGAAGGCCTCGAGGACGGATACCGCGAATGGCCACAGGGCCTCGAACCATGTCTCGATAGCGTAAATGTCCTGGCTGTCGAGATCGGTGCGGAAGCGATGATGGTTCAGCGCCGAAATCTTGCAGGCTATTTCATAAAAGGCCAGGCGGCACACTTCGGCTAGCGGCTCCAGCGCAGGATCGAAGCTTACACCATGGCCAGGTTGCTCGCGCTTCCAGCTCATCCAGTGTAGGTAGGTTCGATCTGTGAGGGATTGCAAGTTCTTGCCGGTCCAATCCGCCTCGAAGCTAAAAAGGAAGTTCGGCATGACTTCCATATAAAGTCCGCCACCATCGAACATTTTGTAAGATTTATCTTTAGGTTTTGTATTCCTGCAGGCGGTGTCAGTCAGTTTCATAAATCGCCCCCTTTTGTTGATGCAGACGCGGCATCCAGAAAAGAATGCAGAGCCTTAGCTTGTTCGGCTTTTAAGTGGATTATTCTGGTGGTGGTTTCTATTGTCAGCATCCCCTCGGCAGAAAGGGAAAGATTAAATTTATTCTTGTTCTGCGCTGGCTTTGGCCTGTTTTTTCTCTCTTCTTTCCGTATCTCCGAAGGATCAATGCCTTCCTTTAGCATTTTGCGAGCCATATCTCTTTGCTGTATGGCTTCTGCCAATGTCACTTGAGGATAAACACCCAGCGCCAATTGCTTTTCCATGCCCCCCGTAGCGATATCTGAAACGCCAATATTTAGAACCGTTCGGCATTATCAACAGGTGCAATCCATCGCCGTCCGTTATCTTATATAATTTCTCTTTAAGGCCAGCACTCTTACAGATATCATCCGATAAATTCATCTTGCCCCTATCAATTTAATATACATGCCCCTATATTGCCCCTTTTTTGTCCGGCTGTAAACGAATAATGATGAATATAGAAGAACGAAGAAACAATAAAAACCTTGGAATCACTAGGTTTTAGCGGTCATATACAAATGCTGGTGAATAGCCCTGATAAGAAAGATGGGGCGGCTGATGGGGTTTGAACCCACGACACACTGGACCACAACCAGATGCTCTACCACTGAGCTACAGCCGCCATATTTGCGAAGCTTCCCATCATATAGCGCAACCGTTGGGCTGCTGGCAAGTGGGCGACACAGTTTTTTCGGGAAAAATTATGCAAAACGTGCAAATTCTCATTGACCCCAACCGCCAACAAACTATATAAGTGCTGCATGCCTTGCGGGGGTGTAGCTCAGTTGGTTAGAGCGCTGGCTTGTCAAGCCGGAGGTCGCGGGTTCGAGTCCCGTCACTCTCGCCAGTTTTTTTCAGATATTTCAGTTGTCTTTTGGCATGACTCTCCGCCTAATTTTTGTTAAAGTGGCTGCAACAAAAAAGGATCAACCCCATGAAACACTTTGCCCTGTTACTGATATTTATGCTGGCAGCCTGTGGTGCCGACGAGGCCGAAACCACTTTATCCGGCCCGCGTATTGACCTAACGCCCCAAGCCCAAACGCTGGAACCTGATCCCGGCGCCGACCTGCAGCCATTGCAGCTGCCGCGCCCCGTTGCAAATGAACACTGGCCACAGGCTGGCTTATTGGTAAACCACGCGCCGCAGCATTTGGCACTGCCAGAGCAAGTGCTGCCAGCATGGAATACCAGCGTGGGCAACTTTGCCCGCTATGCTCTGAATCCACCTGTGAAATATGCCCAGTTGCTATATACGGTGGATGAAGATCATCGTGTGCGTGCCGTCAATGCGGAAAATGGCAAGGTGGTCTGGCAGCAGCAACTGCCTGTTACCGAGGACGGCGATGGTTTTGCCGGCGGGCTGGCGGTGGATAAAGGGGCGGTGTTTATCACCACGCGGGCAGGGCAGGTGTTTGCGCTAGAGCGGGAAACCGGTGAATTGGCTTGGCAGCGTAATGTGGGGGCTGCCATGCGCGCAGCGCCGGTTACGGCAAGTGGTTTTGTGTTTGTAACCACGCTGGATAACCGCACATTTGCCTTGCGGCGAGAAGATGGCAGCTTACAGTGGACGCATAGCGGCATTGCCGATGGGCTGGCGCTGGTGAGCAGCGCCACGCCAGCATTAAGCGATGGCATTTTGTTTGTACCCTATAACAATGGCGATTTATACGCCCTGCAAGCGTTGGATGGTCAATACTTGTGGCATGTATCTCTCACCCGTGGCATTGGTAGTGGGCAGAAAGCCGCATTATCCAGCCCAGTAGTGAAGGATGGGGTGGCATATGTGGCGGTTGCCAGCCAAGGTCTGGTTGCGCTGGATATTCGCACCGGGCAGCGGTTATGGTCTGTGCCTGCGGCTTCCAGCCAGATGCCTTGGGTAGCGGGGAATGTTGTCTTTATTCTGACAGATAAGGGGCAGCTGGCTGCCGTCAATCGTGGCGATGGCCGTATTCGGTGGGTCACAAATTTGAACAGCCTGCTACCGGCCGATGCAAATCCTGCCCGCTACTGGAGTGGCCCTTTACTGGCAGGCCAGCGGTTGCTGCTGGGCAGTAGCGATGGCTATGCGATGTCTATTCAGCCGGAGGATGGGCGCAAAATTCTGGCAACAGAACTCTTGGCGGGCGAGGGGATCAGCGTACCGCCGATTGTGGCCGATAATGCCCTGTACTTCCTAACCGACAGCGGCCGGGTGTATAAGTTTGAGTAAGGCTTGCCATTTGGCACTATCTTTATTTAACTTAAAGAAGAACGGTCAGAGGCAACGCTTCACTTGTAGCCGCGCGTAATCCCCTGTATAACCCCCTCATGCACAAAGTGATACTTATCGGCCGGCCGAATGTGGGTAAATCCAGCTTGTTTAATGCCCTTACTGGCGGGCAGGCGGCGTTGGTGGCACCAGAACCCGGTGTCACGCGGGATTGGCGTGCTGGGCGCTGGCATCTTACCGAAGACACCCAAGTTGATTTGCTGGATACCGCCGGCATGGACGATGAACACCTTGCTGGTCGGCTTAGTGCCCTCACGCGCCAGCAGGCCGCACAGGCGGATATTTTGGTGCTGGTGCTGGATGGCAAGGCGGGCATACTGCCCGCAGATGCTGATTTAATTCAGGAAATCCGTCGTTTGAACAAGCCCGTCGTGGTGGTGGTGAATAAGGCCGATGTCAAAGCCGCCACCACAACCCAGCTGGAGGCCGCTGGCTTGGGCTGGGGGGCACCCGTAGCGGTATCGGCTGCGCATCAGTGGGGCTTGGGGGACTTAGCCGATAAAATAATGCAGTTGTTGCCAACCACCGCTGAAGCACAGCAGGCCGCTTCAGCCGAAAATATGCCCACAGCGCAACCGCTAACACTGGCCATTCTGGGGCGCCCCAACGCGGGTAAATCCACGTTGGTGAACCGCGTATTCGGATCTGAACGGGTATTGACCGGGCCAGAAGCTGGCATCACGCGCGAACGGGTTATGCTGGAAACAGAGGTAAATGGTCGCCAGATACGCCTGCTGGATACTCCCGGCCAACGCCGAAAAGCCAACATAACCGATGCGCTGGAGCAAGCCATGGTGCAGGAAGCACAGGCCGCTATCCCCGAAGCCGATGTGGTGATATTGCTGGCAGATGCAGCTGTATTCGAGGCGCAGACAGGTTTGGATAATGTCTTTCATCAGCAGGATATGGCGATTGCCCGCCATGTTATCGCCGCCGGCAAGCCCTTGGTGGTGGGGCTGAATAAGTGGGATGCTATTGTGGATAAAAAGGCTGCCAACAAAGTGGCCGTGCAGTATGTGGCCGATGCCCTGCATACTCTACCCGGGGTGCTGGTTGTGCCGTTTTCCGCCCAAACTGGGCAGGGGGTTCCCCGCTTGCTGAATGCTGCATTTACCTTGGTTGAGCGGGCGCAACAGCAATTTAGTACCGCGCGCCTGAATAAGTTACTGGAGGATATTGTGGCCTATCAAGCCCCGCCGCTGGTGGAGGGTAAACAGGTAAAATTAAAGTATATGACCCAAATTGCGGGCGTACCACCCACATTCCTTATCTTTGGCAATCGGGTGAAGCACCTGCCGGATAGTTATAAAAAATATATGCAAAAGCAACTGATGGCCGCCTGTGGGCTGGAAGGGCTGACGGTACGGCTCATATTTAAAGCAGGCAAAAACCCCTACGCAGCCTGAGGTATCAGCCGGCCTTGGGTGGTGAGTACCCGAAAAGCCCGCTGAATATCCCCGTTGCCATGGGCTTTTAACGTTTCTGGCGTCATATCTGCCACAATACGGCCAGCACTCATAATCAGGCAGCGGCTGCAAATGGCCTCGGCTTCTTCCAGAATATGCGTACTGACCAATATAGCTTTGTATTTTGCCAATTCTTTCAATACCAGCCGCATTTCATGTTTTTGATTGGGATCCAGACCATCGGTCGGTTCATCCAAAATCAATACAGCAGGGTCGTGCAGTAAAGCCCCCGCAAACAGTACACGCTGTCGCTGCCCTTTGGATAAGTTCATCATGGGCCGATGCAGAAAATCGTGGCAGCGGATCATTTCTGTGGCAATGCGGATGGCCGCCGCCGGTTGGCTGACATCATAGCTACGCGCCAAAAACTGCAAATATTCGTATGCGGTAATCTGGCCAAACAGCCCTTCAACTTCGGGCAGATACCCCAGCTGCTGCTGGCCTTGGCGGCGGTTTTTTGTCATACAAAATCCAGCAATTTCAATGGTGCCCGAGGTCTGTGGCAAAAATCCCGCCAGCATACGCATGGTGGTACTTTTACCAGCACCATTTGGCCCAAGCAAACCCACTAAAGCCCCAGAATTTATGGAAAAATCAACATTATTGACGGCTGTCAGGCCATCAAAGGATTTATTTAAATTTTGCACAACAATCTGACTCATAACCTCAGCTTAGCTGGAAGATGCCCGCGGGTAAAGCCTGTGTTTGCTGTGCCACAGATTGCCTGCTGCTCATCCATCCGGCACAATGCAATCTCTGGTTGAATAGAAAAGAATAGAGATAATATGCTAGAAAACCTTATTCCCACCCTTACGGCCGAGGATGCCGATAAATTAGACCCTTATGTTGAAAACCGCACTTACCAACGTGGTAGCGTTATGTTTGAGCAGTTCAGCGAGCCACAGGGGCTGTATATTCTGTTGTTTGGGCATGTCCGCTTATTTCAGTTATCGGTGCTGGCGCGTAAGCTGTGCGCGATTCAGCTGATGGACCTCCATGCGCCGGACGTGCAGCTGCTGGGCGAAGAGGCATTGCTGCTGGAACGCCTACATGCCTCCACCGCCGTGGCGGTAACAGAGTCGGAGCTTTGTTTTATCCCCCATGATATTTTTGAAAAACTGCAAGCGGATCATCCGGAAGTTGCATTGCGTATTATTCAGTTTATGGCCAAGACTGCGGCTTTCCGGATGGTACAGCTGCGCGAAAAATTTGAAAACAAGCTCATTGATGGCGCATTTAATGTGCAAAGCGCCTTAACCATGCTGCGCCGCTATTATGGCAACACCCAAATTTGTTCGCCAACTGTGGCGCATAAATTGTTCCGCCTGCAATCGGCCACTATGTAAGATTGAGGCAAAACGATAGACTATGCCCAGTTCATTTTTTGGCGTAACACCCCAAAAAACCCCATATGATTCGCATGCCGTAGCCTGAACCGGTGCGGGCTGGCCGTTACTTTAACACTATCGCCAGTATGCAGGTGTATGGTGCGCCGGCCATCCATACTTAGGGCGGCGGTATCCGCACTTTCCAGCCGCAGGGTAACGGGCACCGCAGGAATCACCACCGGCCGGAAGGTGAGGGTATGTGGACAAATTGGCGCCAGCACCAAGCCAGCCAGTTCTGGGTGCAGCACGGGCCCGCCAGCAGAGAGGTTATAGGCGGTACTCCCGGTTGGTGTGGCAATCACCAGCCCATCGGCGCGGCTGGTGGTCACCAGTTGGTCGTTCACCCATACAGAAAAATGGAGCATTTTTTCATCCGGCTGGCGCTGAATGACCACGTCGTTAATAAAGGCATCGCAGCCGTCTGGCGCACAGCAGGTAAAATAAGGGCGGGTCTCCACGGGGGCATCGGCCGCGAGCAGGCGTTTTAGGTGCACATCCAAATGCGTCGCATCCAAGTCGGTCAGAAAACCCAAGTGCCCCAAGTTGATACCCGCCAAATCAATATCACGCCCGTGTAGTTGGTGTGCGGCGGCCAGAAAAGTACCATCCCCCCCAATGACCAAACATAACGCATGTTCAACATCTGGTGGTGGCGTTTGCCAGTCCCACCGGTAAACGGCTACCGGGTAATCGGCCAGACGCTTTTCAGCCTCGTTGGCCACAATGGCGGCTTCGGGAGTGTTTTTAACAAAAAGGAGAATATTTTTAATCGTCATGCCCCGAGCATAGACAACTTCCGCCGATGCTGCTACAACAGATTGACATAGATAAACGTAAATCTGGAAATAAGGACAAAACATTATGCTCAATTTATTTATTTCTACCGCCCATGCCCAAACAGGGGCACCAGCTGCCGGTGGCGACCTGATGCTGACCATCCTCATGTTTGGTACGATTATTGGTATTTTTTACCTGCTGATTTGGCGGCCACAGGCCAAGCGTGCTAACGAGCATGCCCAAATGCTGGCCACCTTGCGCCGGGGCGATAAAGTGCTGACCACGGGTGGTTTTCATGTTGAAATTGTCCGCCTGCTGGACGATAGCCAACTGGAAGTAGCGTTTGCCGAGGGGCAGCACGCAACCTTGGAAAAACAGGCCGTTGTCAAAGTGATGGTGCGCGCCACAGAAGCACGTGAGGAAGAAAAACCTAAAGCCAAGGCCGGCAAACCAGCAGCCAAGTCCAACACTAAATCAACGCCAAAAGCAACCAAGAAAAACGCCAAGGCCTCGTAGGGGCTAGTGTATTTTTTCTGGTTGAAAAGTATGGCCAATATAAAGAGTCCGTATGCCTAAACTTGGTATGTTCAGTAAAATGTTAGCCGTTGTGGCTCTGATTTGGGCGGTTTTTACGGCTTTGCCTAATGTATTGCCCTATCAGGTGCAAGCGCACCTGCCAGATTTTATGCCAGCAAAAACCATTAATTTGGGGTTAGATCTGCAAGGTGGCGCACACTTACTGCTTGAGGTGGATACAGGCGCTGTATTGCAACGAGCCACAGAAAACCTTGAAGACGAAGTGCGCCGCGAACTGCAAAATGCCAAAGTTGGATATACCAATTTACAGGCGCAGCCGCGCCAACAGCGTGTAACTTTGCAGCTGCGAGACGAGGCGGCGCAAAACCAAGCACTCGAAAATCTGCGTACCCTCAATCAGGCGCGTATCAGCACAGATGGCAAAAATATAACCCTTGCTCTGACAGAAGATGCACAAACGCAGCTGCTGGAAACAGCCTTACAGCAAACCGTACAGGTGCTACGTACTCGGGTGGATGCCTTCGGTGTGGCCGAACCTGTGATTCAGCGGCAAGGGGATAAGCGGGTCATTGTACAGCTGCCGGGCATTGCAGATATTCAGCGCGCTAAGGATGCGATTGGTAAAACAGCACAGCTCACCTTTCATTTAGTGGATGAACAGCGCGACCCCACCGGGCCACTCCCCCCGAACAGGGAGGTCTTTTATGAAGAAAATGCCGGTGCCCGTTACCCAGTTGTTGTACATCGACGCCCCGCGCTGACCGGCGAACATCTGACGGGCGCCAGCAATAGTTTTGATGAAATGGCGCAGCCAGCAGTGGATATTTCTTTCAACAGTATTGGGACTCGCATCTTTGCCAAATTAAGTAGTCAAAATGTGAACCGGCGTTTTGCGATTATTCTGGATGGTGATGTGCTATCCGCACCGGTATTCCGCGAAGCGATTTTAGGTGGTCGTGCGCAGATTACGGGTAACTTTACCGTACAGGAAGCCCGTGAACTGGCAGTGTTATTGAATGCGGGCGCTTTACCAGCCCCCATCACAACGGTTGAGGAACGAACAGTTGGCCCCAGCCTGGGCGCAGATAGTGTGGCCGCCGGTAAAACCGCCATTATTCTAGGGTTTTTGCTGGTACTGGTTTTAATGTTGGTGGTTTACCGCAAGCAAGGTATAGCGGCCAATGTGGCGCTGTTGTCCAATGTGCTGTTGGTGCTTGCCATTATGACCTATGTTGGGTTTACGTTAACGCTTCCCGGTATGGCTGGGTTGGTGCTGACCATTGGTATGGCGGTGGATGCCAACGTGCTTATTTTTGAGCGTATCCGCGAGGAACAAGCAGCCGGCCGCAAGCCCTTTGTGGCCTTGCAGCGGGGGTTTGAAGGGGCTTTTAGCACCATTATGGATGCCAATATAACCACCCTAATTGCAGCCGTTGTGCTGTTTGCTATGGGTAGCGGCCCAGTGCAGGGCTTTGCCCTAACACTTTCAATTGGCATTCTAACCAGTATGTTCACCGCGATTATTCTCACCCGCTGGCTACTGACCATTCAGGTACGGAGGCGCACATGAACCCGCAAAAAATATATCCTTTTCTCAATTACCTGCGGCCTGCTGTTATCGTCAGTGTGGTTTTGCTGGTGGCAGCGCTTGCTTTGCTGGTGGGACGCGGCCTAAACTTTGGGATTGATTTTACAGGCGGCGCTTTGGTGCAAATTCAAATGCCGCAGGAAACTGCGGCCGCATCGTCGGTGGGGGCTGTGCGCCAAGCCCTAACCGATGCCGGCATGGAGCAGGCGGTGATTCAAACCTTTGGTGCCGCGAACGAGTTTTTAATCCGGTTGCCACAGGGAGATAACGATGTCGCCGCCAGCATACAGGATGCGCTGCCAGAGGCCGCCATCCGCCGGGTAGAGTTTGTGGGGCCGCAAATCGGAAACGAGCTGCAACCCAGGGTTTGTTGGCATTACTGGTGAGTCTGGCCGCCATTATGCTGTATGTTACCATGCGGTTTGAGGTTCGTTACGGGATTGGTGCGATTGTGGCCCTGATGCATGATGTGTGGCTAACAGTTGGAGTATTTGCGCTAACCCAGAAAGAGTTTACACTGCCCGTTTTGGCCGCATTACTCACAATTATCGGCTATTCCCTCAACGACACCATTGTGGTGTACGATCGTATTCGGGAAAACCGCCGTCACAAAAAGAAAATGCCCCTGACCGATATTTTGAACCTGAGCCTGACCCAAACCCTCAGGCGTACAATCATGACCTCGTTCACCACATTATTGGTTTTGCTGGCATTGTATTTATTTGGTGGTGCCGTTATTCACGACTTTGCTTTCACCTTGCTGTTTGGGGTGATGGTGGGCACCTATTCGTCTATTTTTGTTGCGGCGCCTGTTTTATTGTTTATGGAAAAATGGTATGCTCAGAAACAAGATGATGAAGCAGATAAACCTTAATATGCTGGCCTGATATTTCAGTCTTTTTGGCTGGATGTGAACAATAAAGGATTAATAAAATGATGCACCCGACCTCTCTGACCATTTCCGAAGATGTGCGTATTCAATTGGCCGCTTTGCTAAACCAGCAGCTGGCCGATATAACAGCACTGGTGGGGCAACTTAAACAGGCACACTGGAATGTAAAGGGATTACATTTTATCACTTTTCATCAATTGTTTGACGATGTGCACGCCAATCTGCACCCCTACATAGACGATATTGCCGAGCGTATAGTGCAATTGGGCGGTGTTGCCCAAGGCACCGTGCAGGATGCCGCGCAAAATACCAATATCCCTACCCTGCCAGAGGGGGCATATACGGCTGAATTTATTCTGCCCATTCTGGTGCGTCATTATGCCCAGCTTGCAAATAATATCCGCAGTGCGCTGGACGTCGTGGACGATTTAGACGATGATGTTACTGAAGATCTACTCATTGATCTGTTGCGTAAGATGGAAAAAGACCTGTGGTTTTTGGAAGCACACCTGCAGCAGCCAACCCAAAGCGAATCACAAATCTAGGAGGCGATGATGCTTACACTACCCGAACTGCCATATGCTTATGATGCTCTGCAACCTTATATGTCGGCCGAGACACTAGAATATCATCACGATAAACACCATCAAACCTACATAGATACCGCCCATAACCTTGCCGAACAGCTGGGTGTCAGCACCACCAGCGCACCAGAGTACCTGGTGCTGGAGGCCTATCACTCTGGCCATGCGGGGCTGTTTAACAATGTGGCGCAGCACTATAATCATCTACATTTTTGGCACTGGATGAAACCTGCCGGTGGCGGCACAAATCTGCCCGGCGCGGTGCAACAAAAAATAGATGATGATCTAGGCGGTTATGCGGCATTTCGTGAGGCTTTTATTGAGGCAGGCAAAACCCAATTTGGCAGCGGTTGGTGCTGGCTGGCTGTGAATGCCGAAGGTAAATTGGAAGTGATGAAAACGGCCAATGGTGATAATCCGCTAACCCAAAATGCCACGCCCATTCTGGGCTGCGATGTATGGGAGCATTCGTATTATTTGGATTATCGGAACGCCCGCCCCAAGTACTTGGAAGCCTTTGTGGATAACCTGATTAACTGGGAATACGTTGCCGAACGGCTGGAGCTTGCGCAACGGTGAAAACGCCCGCAATCATCGCATTTCTGTTGCTGCTAGCGGTTCTACCGCTACAACAGCCTGCCGCTTTGGATAAGGATGTAGAATTGCATATAAAACGGCTGGATGGCCTGATTGGCCGATTGCAGGAGGAAAATAATCGCCTGCTGCAGGATTTGCACCAGATAAAACGGGAAAATCGGCAGCTGGAAGCCGATAATAAAAAAGTATTGGAAACCCTGACTCGGATAGAGGATGATTTGATTCGCCTGACCAATACCGATATATCGCAACTAAAAGCCAACCAGCAGAAAATTTTTGATAAATTACCCACGCTCGATTGGGGTACCCAAAAGCGGGATTGTAAAAACCTTGGTGCACACCAACAGATAAAAAATGTCGGTAGCGCCGATAAAAACTATACCCTGCGCTACCTCTGTTACGATGGTCAGACCATTCATCTAGGCACCGAGGTGCACCAGCCGCCTGCTGAATAAAGAAGGGGCCAAGGCTTGTGACACTGCCTTTTCGTCGCCTTCTGCTTGGTATCCTTCTTTTATGTACAATATTGTTTGGCGCTAAGCTGGCCCTAGATGCCCATTTTAGGCAGGATATACTGCTGCTCATTGGTGGTGGTGGCGTGCTGGGTTTCTTTATTTTTTCAGTTGTTTATAATATTTTTATCATCCCATTTCCGTACGATGTTTTTCTGGCAGCCACCCCATGGCTTTATGCTGATCAGGAATTGGCGGTTTTTATCGCCAGTCTGTTGGCCATGCCAACCGCAGCCGCGCTGGCTTATGGGGGTGGGCGCGGCCTAACAAATCATGCGCAGCGTTGGTTACAAAATGTGAAAAGTTTCCCCAAGGCTTTAAGCTATTTGCAGCGTTATGGAGCTTACGCCATTGCATTTTCTGCCGTAACGCCACTGCCATTTTCGGTGGTAAGCTGGGCATGCGGCATGGCCCGTACACCTTTCTGGCCATTTCTGCTCACCGCATTTATCACGCGGGGCTTGCGTAATTTTTTGGTTTGGTGGGCCGTTGTTTAAAGCTGTTTTATCGTATAGCTTTAACGCTATCCTTCCTGTACATTATGTGCTATGTTCGCAAAATTAAAGAAATTAAAACATGTTAGACGTGCAAAAAATTAAGGCTCCGGCTGAATTTTTATTTATGCCTCAGGCCACCAGTACCATGGATTTGGCTGGTGAGCTGGCGCAGCAAGGCTATCCGCACCTGACTACCCTCATGGTGGAGGAGCTAAAGCATGCCCGCGGCCGCCGTGGCCGCACTTGGCAGCATGTGCCTTTTTGTAATCTGGCGCTAACGTTCATTTTACGGGAAAATACAGGTGAGCATTTGCCGCTGGTGGTTGCTTTGGCATTACACCGGGCTGTTTTGCAGGTTTTACCTGCGGATGCCGGGCAGCAGTTGGCGGTAAAATGGCCGAACGACTTACTTTGGCATGGCAAAAAAGTGGCTGGTGTGCTCGTGGAAAAACACCACGATTTTTATCTGGTTGGCATTGGCATGAATGTAAAACAGCCATCGGCCGCGTTACGACAAAATTTAACGCCGGATTTTCCGGGCATCTGGTTAGAAGAGGATGCCACAGGCCACCAACAGCATAATATTCAGCGTGAAGAACTCATCAACGCGATTTTGCACACGCTGGTGGCAACCCTCGCTGTTTATGGAAAACAGGGCTGGGCTGGGCTGGTACAGGATTATACCCGCGCTTGCAGCACCATTGGCCAGCACATTTGCTGGCAAACCGAACAAGCAGAAATTTCAGGCACGGCGCGCGGCCTGACCCCAACGGGCGCCTTGGATATTCTGACGACGCAGGGTGTGGTTCACACGGTGCGCGCCGGAGATATAATCAAACAAGGCTTGCGTGCTTAAAGCACCAAGCCGGTAAAACGAAGGACATAAAATGGCCAAACCGAAAAAAATGAGCCGCTTGGCGGCATTGCCGCTTGGTGGCGTGGGTGAAATTGGTAAAAATCTTATGACGTATGAATGTGATGGCAACCACATTGTGGTGGATTGCGGCATCAGTTTTCCGACCGAAAAGCACCCGGGGGTAGATGTTGTTCTGCCGGATACCCGCTACCTGCGCGAGCTGGGTAATAAACTAAAAGGTATTTTTATTACCCACGGGCACGAGGATCATATTGGAGCACTCGCTTACTTGTGGCACGAATTTGATTGCCCGGTGTATGTGTCTCCCTTTGCGCGCCTGATTCTGGAAGATAAGCTGAAGCAAAACCAGCAGGATGCCAACAAGCGTATTGTCACCATCGAGGAAGGTAAAACATATAAAGCCGGTACATTTGATGTTGAATATATTCTGATGACCCACTCCATCATCGAGCCTTTTGCGCTGGCGTTGCATACGCCCCATGGCACCATTGTGCATACAGGAGATTATAAGTTTGATAATACCCCACTCATGGTACCACCAGCTAACAAAGAACGATTGGCTGCGCTGGGCGAGCAGGGCGTATTGGCGATGTTTGGCGATTCTACGGGTATTTTTTCCACTGGCACAGCCGGTAGTGAGGGGGATTTAGCGCCGCGTTTGGCCGAAATTCTAAAATCTACGCCACAGCGCTTATTCTTTTCAACTTTCGCCAGCAATACGCCGCGGATTATCCAAATGGTGAAGGCTGCCAGCGAAGCGGGACGCAAAACAGCCATTATCGGCCGTACCGCACAAAAGATGATCGAATATGCTAAAAAATGTGGCTATTTTCCCGGGTCTCTCACCAACTGGATTGTCTCATCCGAGGAAATTGCTGGATTGCCGCCAGAACAAACCATGGTAATTGCGGCTGGTACGCAGGGCGAACCGCGCAGCAGTATGACCCGCCTGTCGCAGGGGGATACCGTGGGCGGCATCAAGGTCACCAGTGGTGATACTGTGCTGTTCTCTTCCAAAATGATTCCCGGCAACGAGCGGCCTATTCTGGATGTGTGCAATAATTTTGTCCGGCTTGGGGTAAAAGTGCTGAACGAGCATATTGCCGACGTGCACGTCTCTGGCCATGGGGGTAAAGAAGAAATGAAGCAGATGTACGATCTGCTCAAACCGCAGATTCTGGTACCCGTCCATGGCGAAGAAGCGCACCTGATGGCGCAAGCCGAGTGGGCGCTTGCCTGCGGTGTCCCCCATGCGGTGCAAGTGCGGCTGGGGCAAAAACTGGTTCTGGCCGAGCCAGATAATGCCGCCACGCCCTACATTATGAATAATACCTTCCCAAGTGGGGAAAACTACATAGATGGCTTTAACATTCTGGATGATGATGCTTGGATTATTCAAGATCGGCGCAAAATGGCCTTTGAAGGGCTGGTATGTGTGGCCTTGGCTGTGAATGAGCAAACCCATGAAATACAAGGCGAGCCTGCTATTGAAAGCCGTGGGCTGATTGATCCTCAGTTACAAAGTGAGCTGATGGGTATAGCCACCCAGCGCGCGCAGGATGTCCTGGAAACTATATTTCCGGATGGCCGCATGACGGATGCCATTCAAGCGCAGGAAGCCCTGACCAAAACAGTGCGTAAGGTCTTTGTAGCCGAGCGTGGCAAAAAGCCCGTGGTGGTAGTTCAGATTGTTTATGTCTAAAGCTGTGCTGGCGGGGATAGTCCGTACTTGACAATCGGCACTTGTCAATCCGCACTTGATAATCCTCACTTGACAGGCCGCCGCTTTTAACGTAAATAGCAATCACGCCCGATGGTGACGGCGTGCCGAGGTATGGCCTACATGATGTAAGGCAGTGACGTAAATTGGTAAAATAAGCGTTATCCATACAATTCTCCGGCAGAAAACCGCCAGTAAATGCTGGCTGCTGCAAAGCACTTCGTGAAGACGTAAAGGAACATAAACATGACATTTAACATGACACCCAGCCGTAAACCGGCGGATGCGCAAAAGGAATGGTTGGTTGTAGATGCGACAGATCTGCCGCTAGGGCGTTTGGCTTCGCAAATCGCTTTTCGCTTGCGTGGCAAACATAAACCCGATTTTACCCCTCATACCGATACGGGTGCCCACATTATTGTGGTTAATGCCGAAAAAGTGCGGCTGACAGGCCATAAAATGGCGACCCACACCTTTTTCTGGCACACGGGTCATCCCGGTGGTATTCGTGAGGAAGGCGCGCGCGAAACCCTTAAAAAACACCCACACCGCCTGATTGAACGGTCGATTCAGCGTATGATGCCACGCACCAAAATGGGGCGTAGCCAGATGAAAAAACTGCATGTTTATGCGGGTAACGAGCATCCGCATACTGCGCAGCAACCACAACAACTGAATTTGCAGGAGGCGTAAAATGTCTATTCGTGAACAGATAAAGGCAACAAATGCCAAAGCCGGCCGCTATTACGCCACTGGTAAACGTAAAAACGCCATTGCCCGTGTGTGGCTGACCAAGGCCAACAAAAAAGGTGAAGGTAAAATTTTAATTAATGGCCGCTCCCTCGAAGATTATTTTGGCCGTCCTGTTGCGCAAATGGTCGTCAATCAGCCTTTCCAAGCAACAGAAGCTATTGGCGATTTTAATGTAAACGCGCGTGCCCATGGTGGTGGTTTGTCTGGTCAGGCTGGCGCATTGCGCCATGGTATTTCCAAAGCCCTGCAAGACTATGACAGCAGCTTGCGCCCAACCCTAAAAGCCCTTGGCTATCTCACGCGGGACCCACGGGTGGTGGAAAGTAAAAAATATGGTCGGCACAAAGCTCGTCGTAGCCATCAGTTCTCCAAACGTTAAACATATATATTAGAGAACCCATATATAAAGCCCTGTTATTCTACGGGGCTTTATTTTTTTTGACGCTAAAGTAAAATTTGTTGATAAAAACCCCGCCGCATTTGAGCTACGTCTGCTATCCTATATAAAATGCGATATACCATAACCCTACTTCGCCAAGACAGGACAGATATTGGCCCCCAGACATTTTATATGTCGCGGCGGGGTCTGATTCTATTGGGGGTGTTTATTCTGGGGTTTCCATTATTAGGTTTTTGGATTTCTTATCAATATGTGGCGCCATGGCTGCTAAAGCTGGATATACAGCAGCTCGAGGCTAGCCAAAAAAATGCGCGTCAGATGGCCGATGAAGTTTCCGCGCAATTTGATGCGGTGCTTGAGGAAAATCAGGAGCTGCGTGATCAACTCACCATCGAAAGCTCCAAGCGGGCAGAGCTTGAGGCGCGGCTGCAAATTGTGCAAACAGCACGGGAAGAAGTTGGTATGAAAGTTGCCGATATGGAATCGGAGCTATTAACCCTACAAAGGAAAGTGAAGTTTTTTGATACACTCTTGAAACCACAAGAGGATGAACTGGCGCTGCAATGTTATAACCTCAGTGCCGAGCGGGCAGGGCAGGGTGTGAAATATGGCGTGAGCTTGATGAAATCGGATCGTAAGGATAAAAAAAGTATTTCAGTAAATATAGAGTTCCAAGTTCTACAGGGCGCACGGGCAGAAGATATGCAGGTGAGCGATATAGAACAGCCGCCACTGCACACCCGGCAAGCCACCTTTAGCGATACACAACGCCTAACGGGCACATTTAATATACCAGATATGCAGGAGGGTATTCGCTTGCTGCACATACGGGCGTTTCGTGGGCAAAAACTTTTAGCCACCTGCTGGAAAACATTTTGATGAATTATTCTAATTCAACTTAACAATGACCCATTGTTAAGTTGTCAAATCGCTCGTCTCACTTTGGTAAAACCAAAGTGAGTCTTGCGTTTGGTCTGCGTGAACCCACGCAGACATAGTCGTTTAACTGTGCAAATGCAAAGTTAAACAACTATAGAAATAACATTTGGTTTTTGGTCTGAACCCACATTATTTGCACCGTTTA